>NZ_JANSIK010000008.1:0-75835 GCF_047462035.1 Synechococcus sp. R5-15
GAGCAGAACAGGCTCAGGGCTACTGAAAGCCCGCTCCGTACCGCTTAGCGGTCGGAGCCGGGTAGTTTACTGCTGCCTATCCATTACGCCCAAGTCTGGTCACTCTTGAGGGTAATGGGGGAGCAACAACTTATTATTATTGTTATTGGAATTGATTGGATTCACGGGATCCCAGCCAACCGGCGGGCCACCAGGGCGGGAAGTTGAGCCAAAGGGATCCCTTCCAGGGCTTCTGCTGCAAAAGCGCAGGTGAGGAGTTGCCTGGCCTCAGCTTGGGGAATACCCCGGCTTTGCAGATAAAAGATCTCTTCCGCCTCCAGTTGGCTGACGGTGGCCCCATGGGCGCATTTGACGTTATCGGCAAAGATCTCCAGTTGCGGCTGGGTGTCGACCCGGGCTTTGGGGCCTAGGAGCAGGTTGCGGTTGGTCTGGGCGGCGTCCGTCAGTTGGGCCTCTCGGCTCACCAGAATCCGTCCGCTGAAGACCGCATGGGCCGTCTCGTCCACAATGCACTTGTGCAATTGGCGGCTGCTGCCGTGGGGGGCCTGATGCACCAAGCGGGAGTGGGTGTCGCTGTGCTGGGATCCCTTCAGCAGCGTTAGCCCCTGCAGTTGGGTGTGGGCCTGGGCTCCGGCTTGGGTGATCTCCAGGTTGTGGCGAGAAAACTGGGATCCCCACTGAATCGCCTGGAGGCGGTAGTGGCTGTTGCGGCTTTGGCGCACGGCGGTCTGGTTGATGTGGAAGGCTGGGGATCCCTGCCTTTGCAAAATCAAATGGTGCAAACGAGATCCCTCTGCCAGGGCGATCTCCGTAACCGCGTTGCCAAAGGGGATCCCGGATCCCAGGGATACATGATCTTCGATCAGCGTGAGGGAGCTGTGGGCTTGCAAAGACAGCAGGCAGCGGGGCTGGGCCAAAACGGCCTCTCCCTCAGGAGCCACCGTTATGAACAGCAGGTGCAGCGGTGACGGAACTTCCTGGCCGGGCTGTAGGCCAATCTGGATCCCATCTCCCAGATGAGCGGTGTTGAGGGCCGTAAACACATCCGTCTTGGCCAGGGTTTGCAGCAACTCCCCTGGGGCTTGGGCTAAAGGGATCACCTGCAAAGCGGTGGGCAGGCCGCTCAAATCAGAAAGCTGGGGGGCAAAGTAGCCGTTGACGAACACGGCGCGGCTATAGCTGGCTTCCGGCCAAAGCCAAGGTTCTAGGGTTGCTGCATCCAGAGACGGATCCCCCGCGGCAGCCAGGCGAAACTCGTGGGCCAGCAGTGGCGAGAGATCGCTGTATTTCCAATCCTCTTCCCGTGGGGTCGGGATCCCCAGTTCGGCCAATTGGGCGCGGGCCTGCTGCCTAAGGGTGGTGTAGGGATCCTGCCTTTCCGGGATTTGGCCGAGGATGTGCTCCAGGAATAGGCGGCTCTCTGGGGCAAAAGGTTTGGGCAAGGTGGCGCTCATCCCTCTTTCTCCTGCCGAGATGTCGCAGCTGCCGGTTCTTGACCCGACTGAGTTTTGATCCAGTCGTAGCCCCGTTCCTCCAGCTCCAGCGCCAAGGTCTTGTCCCCACTGATGACGATACGACCCCCCTCCATCACATGCACGTAGTCGGGGGTAACATAGTCCAGCAAGCGTTGGTAGTGGGTGATCAAGAGCATGGCATTCTCAGAGCCGGCCAGTCGGTTGATGCCGTGGGCCACAATGCGCAGCGCGTCGATATCCAGACCGGAATCCGTCTCGTCCAAAATGGCCAGCGTGGGCTCCAACACCGCCATTTGCAGGATCTCGTTGCGCTTTTTCTCGCCGCCGGAAAAGCCCTCGTTCACAGAGCGCTCCAAAAAAACGGGATCCATTTTGACAATATCCAACTTTTCCCGTACCAGGTCGTCAAAATCCAGAGCATCCAGTTCCGGCTGATCCCGATATTTCTGGCGAGCGTTGTAGGCGGCGCGCAGGAAATCCAAGTTGCTCACCCCCGGAACCTCGATGGGGTATTGAAACGCCAAGAAGATCCCTGCCCAAGCCCGCTCCTCCGGTTCCATTTCCAGAAGATTCTTGCCCAGATAGAGGATCTCGCCTCCTGTCACCCGGTAGTCGGGGTGGCCAGCCAAGATCTTGGAAAAAGTGCTTTTTCCAGAACCATTGGGGCCCATGATGGCGTGGATTTCTCCGGCGCGAATTTCCAGGCTCAACCCCTTGAGAATGGGGGTGCCGTCGATCTCGGCGCTGAGATCTCGAACGGATAAGATGACAGGGCTGTTTTCACGGATCATGGCTAGACTCTAGGGTTGACACCGAAGGGCAGGAGCTGAAAAGTTAAGGGATCCCTAAACCAGGTTTGGATTTTGGGCCTAAGGATCCCCTATAGCTCTATTGGGAGTGGCGATTGAGGATATCCCGGATCTCTGTCAGCAAAACCACTTCTGGTGGGGGCAATGTGGGAGGAGATTCTTCCTCCTTTCGCTGTAGGGTGTTGATCGCCTTCACCAGTAAGAAGATGGCAAAAGCGATAATCACAAAATCAAACACAGCTTGCAGAAAGCTACCGTAGTTAATCGTAACTGGGTCTTCAGGACTTCCACCGATTTTCCAGACCAAGTTCTGGAAGCTCACTCCACCAATCATCAAGCCTAAAACTGGAGTAAACAGATCTGCTACAAAAGAAGTCACAATCTTCCCAAAAGCACCTCCAATAACAACGCCAACAGCCAAATCTAAGGCATTGCCCCGGCTAATAAAGTTTTTGAACTCCTCCAGAAATGCCCGCATAGGGAACTTCTCCTGCCTAGCCTTTATAGTTCAAAACCTCTCTGCCTTGGGAGTCACCCCTCTCCTGAAATCCCACTGATGTCAGTAGCCTCTCCCCAGCTGCTTAGCTTCACGTCGGGAACAATCCCCTAGCCGACGGATCCCTCTAACTTCAGGCTCAGCAATCGATCGGCTTCTACGGCAAACTCCATCGGCAGTTGGTTGAACACTTCTCGGCAGAAGCCGCTGATGATCATGGACACAGCATCTTCCGCAGAGATGCCGCGGGACTGGAAGTAGAACAATTGCTCTTCTCCAATCTTAGAGGTGGAAGCTTCGTGCTCCACTTTGGCGGTGTTGTTTTGCACCTCAATATAGGGGAAGGTGTTGGCGCTGCACTGATCCCCGATCAACATGGAATCGCACTGGGAAAAATTGCGGGCCCCTTCTGCTTTCGGCCCGATTTTGACCAGACCGCGGTAGCTGTTTTTGGAGTGTCCCGCCGAGATGCCCTTGGAAATGATTTTGCTGCGGGTGTTGCGGCCCACGTGAATCATCTTGGTGCCGGTATCGGCCTGCTGGTAGTTGTTGGTTAGGGCAACCGAGTAAAACTCGCCCACCGAGTTTTCCCCCACCAACACGCAGCTAGGATATTTCCAAGTGATGGCCGAGCCGGTCTCCACTTGCGTCCAAGAGATTTTGGAGTTGGCCCCCTGACACAGGCCGCGCTTGGTTACAAAGTTGTAAATGCCCCCTTTGCCGTTTTCATCGCCGGCATACCAGTTCTGCACCGTGGAGTATTTAATTTCGGCATTGTCTAGGGCGATCAGCTCCACCACCGCCGCATGCAGTTGGTTGGTGTCGAACATGGGGGCAGTACACCCTTCCAAGTAGCTGACGTAGGATCCCTCGTCGGCAATGATCAGGGTGCGCTCAAACTGGCCCGATTCGCCGTTGTTGATGCGGAAATAGGTGGAAAGCTCCATGGGACAGCGCACCCCTTTGGGCACATAGACAAAGGATCCATCACTGAACACTGCCGAGTTCAGCGCCGCGTAGTAGTTATCAGCAATGGGAACCACACTGCCCAAGTACTTGCGCACCAGCTCCGGATACTCCCGCAGTGCCTCCGACATGGAGCAGAAGATCACGCCTTCCTTGGCCAGCTTTTCCCGGAAGGTGGTGGCTACCGAAACGCTGTCGAAGATGGCATCCACCGCCACATTGGCCAGCCGCTTCTGTTCAGACAAGGGGATCCCCAATTTCTCGAAGGTCTCCAGCAGCACCGGATCCACTTCGTCCAGGCTCTTTTTCTTGGGCTGCACCTTGGGGGCCGAGTAGTAGACAATGTTTTGGTAGTCAATGGGCGGGTAGCTGACGTTGGGCCAGGTGGGCTCGCTCATCTTCAGCCACTGGCGGTAGGCCCGCAGCCGGAACTCTAGCATAAAGTCCGGCTCCCCTTTCTTGGCCCAGATCTGCCGAATCACCTCTTCGTTCAAGCCTTTGCCAATCGACTCAGAGGGGATGTCGGTTACAAAGCCGTACTTGTAGGGCTGGTTGACCAGGGCGCGGACGCTCGTAGACATGGATGGCTCTCGGGTAGTGACAGGGTAGAAACGCGACTAAGACAGATGGCCAAATAAAACAACAGAGTTGTTGTTTAACTGATCCTCAGGTTACTTTAGCAATGATCCCGTTGTCAAAATAGCAGAGAGCTGTGCTGGCAGCGGCAGCCGATTAACCCAGTCTAACCAGGAGGGCGAGGGTGGACAGCACGCGCAAGATCACCGGGCAGGTCGCTCAACCCGCTTCGAGTAAGCAGGCCATCTTGGTCTACCTGCGCAAGGCGGGGCAGGCCAACGCCCAAACGCTGGCAGAGCACCTGCGCATTTCTCCCCAGGCCATCCGCCGCCACCTCAAGGATCTGGAGGCAGAGGGGTTGATCCAACATGTCGCTCAACCCAATGGTCTAGGGCGACCCCAGCATCTCTATCAGCTCAGCCCCTTGGGAGAAGAGCAGTTCCCCGCCAGCTACGACGAGTTTGCCCTTGGCCTGCTCAACACCCTGGCCGAAACCCTGGGATCCGAACAGATGGGATCCCTTCTCCACCACCAGTGGCAGCGCAAAGCCCGGGAGTATCAGGCCCAACTGGGATCCGGATCCCTGCGGGAGCGGCTGGAGCGCTTGGTGCAGTTGCGCCAGGCGGAGGGTTACATGGCGGAGTACTACCCCTATCCTGCCGACCTGACTGTGCCGCTGGCAGCAGAGGGATCCGAGCCTTACGTCGAGCAGTATGTGTTGGTTGAGCACAATTGCGCCATTGCTCAGATTGCCCACACCTTTCCCAGCGTCTGCGGCCACGAACTGGAGATGTTTGCTGCCGCCTTGCCCGATTGCCGGGTAGAGCGCATCACCTGGCAGGTGCAGGGAGAACACCCCTGCGGCTACTGGATTGCCAAGCCAGCGGCTCGGTCGACTTAAGACTTCCTCAGGAAACCGGATCCCTGAGATGGCAAACAGGGTTTTTTCGGGTATAGTTATCTCGTACAGGTTTTAAGTTTGCTCTCCGCATGGTCTGGCGCGCTTCCTTTTTTGGCTACTTTAGCTTTCCCTGGCAACGACCAGGGCAGAAGGGTGGCGCGTAAACAAAGACCTACAGTTTACCCGAGTCAGTCCTGAAGCCCTGAGCCCAGCGCCAGGGCTTTTTTGATGGCTCGACGACCCCATCTACCCACTTGCACGCTGAGGACAGTTCCATGCCCCCTCAAACCGACAATTGCAATATCCAAGAGGTGACTCCCTTGATTGCCCCTGCTGCTGTCAAGGCCAAGCTGCCCCTTACGGAAACGGCAGCCCAGGTGGTGCTCTCCACTCGGCAAGCCATCCGCGACATCATCCACGGACGGGATCTCCATCGCTTGGTGGTGATCGTCGGCCCCTGTTCCATCCACGATCCCGCAGCGGCTCTGGAGTATGCCCATCGCCTCAAGCGGGTGGCCGACCAAACTCGGGAGCACCTGGTGATCGTTATGCGCACGTATTTTGAGAAACCCCGCACCACGGTGGGCTGGAAGGGCCTGATCAACGATCCCCACCTGGATGGCTCCTGCGACATTGGCACCGGCCTGCAACTGGCCCGTTCCATTCTCCTGCAGATCAACGAGCTGGGCCTGGCCTGTGCCACCGAGATGCTGGATCCGGTGACCCCTCAATACACGGCAGATCTGGTGAGCTGGGCGGCCATTGGCGCCAGAACCATCGAAAGCCAAACTCACCGGGAAATGGCCAGCGGCCTCTCCATGCCTGTGGGCTTCAAAAACGGCACCGACGGGCGGCTGGAAATTGCGCTCAATGCCATTCTCTCCGCCAGCCATCCCCACAGTTTCCTGGGCATTGGCCAAGATGGCATGACGGCTTTGGTAAAAACCACCGGCAACCCGGATCGACACATTGTGTTGCGGGGGGGAGGGGGCAAGACCAACTACGGCCCGGAAGATGTGGCGCGGGCGGCACTGCTGATGAAGGATCAAGGGATCCCTCGCTCGGTGATGGTGGACTGCTCCCATGACAACTCCCACAAAAATTACCGCAACCAGGGATCCGTCTGTCGAGCGGTGCTACAGCAGTACCAGGCGGGGCAGCGGGCTCTGATGGGGCTGATGCTGGAGAGCAACCTCTACCCGGGCAAGCAAACCTGGCAGGAAGGGGCGCCGCTCCAGTACGGGGTTTCCATCACCGATGGCTGCATCGGCTGGGAAGAGACGGAAGATCTGTTGTGGGAGATGGCAGCGACCGTAGAGGGGAGAGCGTTGGCCCTCAGCCATTGAGGGATGGGGATCCCGGAGTTTGTTAAAGAATCAAAAAGGAAATGGGGACAAGGGGCAGCCTGCTCCTAGGGTCGAGCCAAGGTTTCGTTGTTTCGCCAGGCCCTGCGGGATAGGGTCTCCAGGTCGAGCTGGGAGGTTGTGATGGAGCTACAGATCCCCACCAGTGTCAGCAGCAACAGTCAGCAGCCCTATCCAGATCCCGATCGGATCCCTCGGCGACCCCCCGAGCAGTTGCGAGATCGGCTGATCGTCTCCGGCCTGCGCTACTACGGTTATACCGGCCTTGATGAGGCGGAACGGGCTTCGGGGCAATGGTTTGAGGTGGATTTCGAGTTGTGGGCGGATCTGCGCCCGGCTGCTCTCAGCGGCCAGTTGCGCGACACCCTCGACTACCGTTCTGCAGTGGCCGGGATTGCGGAATTGGTGAAAAGCAATCAGTTTGTGCTGATCGAGAGCTTGGCGGAGGCGATTGCCGAAATGGTGCTGCGGGAGACAGGGGCCAGCAAAGCTAAGATCCGATTGACCAAGTGTCATCCCCCGATCCCGGAGCTGACGGGGCGGGTTACTGTGGAGATTGTTCGTCCCTAGAACTTCTCTTAACCCTTTCCTACCGACCCTGTGCTTGCTCTAGAACTTGCTTCTCGTACCTCTGAGGACTGGATCGAACAGGCTACCCGGCACATCGATCTGGTCTTGCTAGACCACGCCAATTGTGAGAAAAAAGCAGCGGGCAACGCCCTCAGCTTGCTGTTTCGCTACCCGGCTAATGGGCGTTTGGTGGAAACCCTCTCGCCGCTGGCGCGGGAGGAGCTGCAGCATTTTGAGCGGGTGCATCGCCACCTGCAACGGTTGGGGATCCCCATCAAGCCCTTGTCGGCTGCGCCCTATGCCGGTCGTCTGAACCAACACCTGCGCCGCTCCGAGCCGGAGCATCTGCTCGACACCTTGCTGGTGGCAGCCATTATCGAGGCCCGCAGCCACGAACGCTTGGGCCTGTTGGGGATCCACGCGCCCGACCCAGAGCTGCGGCAGTTTTATCTCTGGCTGGCGGCTGCGGAGGAGCGCCATTGGCAGCTTTACTTGGATTTGGCGTTGGAGCAGTTTCCCGCCGATCAGGTGCAGGAGCGGCTCGATACTCTACTCCAGGTGGAGGCCGAGATCTTGTCTTCCCTTCACCCCGAACCCCGTGTTCACAGCTAGCCCCACTCCGTTTCCCCCCGCGGTGCAGCTCCCATGTTTCAAGCGACGCGGCAGTGGTTGGCCTTCTGGTATACAACGGTTACGGCAGTGTTGCTGCTGTTGTTTGCCGGCAGCTTCTATTGGTACGTGCAGTCAACCCTGATCGAGCGGGTGGACGATACCCTTGGCCATGTGGTGGAGATTGTCGAGCGGTCTTTGGTGGTGGATGAGAGCCTCTTGGATCCGCAGCAAGCCCGCCGCAGCTTAGAGGCCAGCTTTCGGGATGATCCCAGCACCCTAGAGGACGATCACATCGACTTGGAGTGGTTCGGCCCTCAAGGAACGCTCATCTGGTCCACGGTGCCCGGCGGGATCCCTGCCCCCCTATTGACCGAGGGATCCCTGCACACTGCCCGTATCGCCCCTGGGTATTGGCTGCGCCAGTTCACCGAGCCGATTGTGGCCGGTGGGAAGCTGCTGGGCTATCTGCGGGTCAGCCATCCCTGGTTTGAGGTGAGCAAGCCAACGCGACAGTTGATCCGGGATCTTTCCCTGTGGGTGGTGGCCGGTTTGACGGGTGTGGGAGCCATCGGCTGGATGCTCTCCGGTTTGGCCATGCAACCCATCCGGCAGTCTTATCAGCAGCTCAAGCAATTTACCGCCGACGCCTCTCACGAGCTGCGCAGCCCCTTGGCCAGCATTCAAACCGCGGTACAGGTGGCTTTGGCGGATTCCCAATTGGATGCCGACACCCGGCAGCGCTGGCAGATGGTGGAGCGGTTGTGTTTACGGCTGGGTCGTCTGGTGGATGACCTGCTGTTTCTGGCCCGCCACGACAGCGGTATGGTGCCTTTCCAACCCCGTTGCTGTGCGCTGGATGCTCTGCTGCTGCAGGTGGTGGAAGAGCTGCAGGGCCTGGCCAACCAAAAACAGATCCGCTTGCAGCTGGATATTGCTGCCCCTGAGAGCGGGACGGAACCTTCTCCCGCCCAAGTGGATCCCTTCGGTTTTTGGGGAGATGAAGATCAATTGGCCCGCCTGTTTACCAACTTGATCGAAAATGCCCTTCTCCACACTCCCCCCCAAGGAGAGGTGCAGGTGAGGCTGGAGCAGCGGCTGCGCTCTGGATCCCCAGAGCTGGTGGTACGGGTACAAGATACCGGGCCAGGGATCCCGCCTCAGGCTCTGCCCCATGTGTTCGATCGCTTTTATCGAGCAGATCCGGCTCGCAGCGGGGATCCCGGTCGCCTCTCGGGGTCAGGTTTGGGGCTGGCGATCGTCAAAAGCATTGCCCAACAGCATCAAGGTCAGGTGCAGGTGGAGAGTAAGCTGGGCCAGGGATCCAGCTTTGAAGTTATTTTGCCCCAGCGGCAGTTGGAAACCTGTACCCCAGAGAGAGTCTAAAAGTGCTCTGGAAAACAGACAGCCCTCGGTCAATATGCTAGCTTTAAGCCAAGATTGACTGAGTCTTTATTCAGAACTGTATTAAGAACCGTATTGGCCCAGTTGAACTGGATTTTTGGGTACTAGAGATCTTTCCTTTCCAGATTTAAGAACTTCTCTTTTTCCCGGATAAAACAGCAGAGATGGGATCAGCTCCCAGGCTCTTGCCCTTCTCAGCCGGCTGCTGAGCTGTTGATTGGGTGATGAGTGAGTGCAGTCCGCCCGCGCAGCCCCACAATTTCCCATTGAATCCTGTGCCAGGAAAACGTTATGTATCGCTTCCAGGTTCGTGCCATCACCCAGCCGGGCGAGAGAATTGCCTTGGTGGGATCCAGCGCAAAATTGGGCTCCTGGGATCCCTGCCATTGCATTTGGCTGCAGACGGATCCCGCTCATTATCCGCTGTGGTGGGTAGAGTTGCCGTTGAGCCCAGCAGACGGCACGCCCGGCCCGTTGTTGCCCTATAGCGGGTGTTTAAAAGAAATCCCTCGAGTAGAGTACCGGTATCTGCGCGTTCAAGCCGGTGGCGAAGTGATTTGGGAATCCGCCGATGTCAATCGCTGGGTGCCCCTTGAACCGGAACCTTTGCCGGCAGTTTTAATTGTTGAGGATGGAGAGTTTGGCCGGATCCCTGCCTATCCTTACGGCTATTTTGCCGATCCCATTCCTGAGGTCGAACCGGAAAATCCGCAAGGGCTAAAAGTCGTCATTTTGGGCAGCTCCGTTGCCCTGGGGTGCAGCGCTTGGCTGTTGCGAGGTTGGGCTTGGCTGTTGCAGAAAGCTCTACAAGAGCGCTATGGCCATCAAGTGCGAAATCTCTCCCAATTGGGGGCCAATGTCAGCCGAACTCTGTTGCGGTTTGAGCAGGCGGTGATCCCTGAACGTCCTGATGTCGTTATTGTTGCCCTGTCCTTGGGAAATGAAGGCTTGGTATCGGCCTTGCCCCAGCATCGCCGCGCCCTGCAGAGGCGGTTTGAAAACGGCCTGCAGCGGCTAATTCAGCGAATTCAAGACATTGGAGCCTTGCCAGTTCTGGGAGGGGTTTATCCCCATGCAAACTACGGCCCAGAACAGCATCTTCTTTTGCAAGAAACTCAGCAAAGAATGCTCAGCTGGGGATGCCCTGTGTTCAATTGGCTGCCTCATTTGGAAGATGGACAGGGCCGCTGGAAACCAGACCTTGCTTTTGACCCAGCTCACCCCAATTCCAAGGGTCATCAGGTCATGTTTGAGGCCATCGATCTCTCTCTTCTGGATCCCGGCCAAGTTAGCTCGGCTCGTGGCAAGCTCCCTCAACCCATTGGGGAGCAGGTCATTTTTGAAGAGGAGCATGGTTTTTGGGTAACCGTAGAGACGGGCAAAAATCAATTTCGCATCGTGAATGTAACTCCCTATCCCTATACCATCACGCCCACTTGGCAGCCTTTGCAAGCCGCTTTCCAAAAAGCACGTCTACAACCGGGTCTGTATGTTGGCAGAAGCGATGAAAGGATAGGGGATGCGACCCTATATTCACTTTCCATACGAGAAGATGGTTCAGTGCAAACAACCCTCTCCATTCCTGCGGATGCCGATCTTGTCTTCTCCCCAGTAGCCCAGTTCTTTTCCTCAGCAGCAGTAGAAACGATCTTCGAGGATGGATCGTTGATCCTTCTCAAGCTCAGTGGATCCTCAGAAGGCTCTTCTGATCCCATACCTCGCCTGTGCGTGATCAACCAGAGCAGTCACGAGTACAACATCCACCCCATGTGGAAGGAAGTGCGGGCTGCTCTCAAAGCCATGCCGATGGGTGTTTACGAAGATCCGAGCCACCGGGAAGCTCTCTTCCGCACCTTGATGATCGGGGAAGGCGGCCTCGAAAGCCGGGTAAAGACTGCTCCCGAATCGGTCATGCTGCTGGAATACACCTGTAAATTATCCGATATTCATCGCTTTGCCATTGTACCGTTGGGGGATCGCTGCGCGGTGCGAATGCTGCTCTACAAGTTGGAATATGATGGGCCTGCCTTTCCTTTTGATTTGACACGCACCAGCAATTTGGCTGATGTGGCCGATATGATCCACAACGAGTTTCAGGGCATGTGGGATCCGCAATATTTGCACTACAGTCCTGAAGATCGGCGAATTTACCACAGCAAGTGGACGGGCCTCTCCTTTGGCCATGAGGTGGAAGAGGGGGAGGATCCACTTCAGAATATGGATCCCATCTATGAGCGAATGCGAACTCGCTACGCTGCTCGCGCCAAGCGTTTTATGTATGTTTTGGAAAAAGCCGATAAAGTCTTGTTTGTGCGCACAGGGGGTTGCCGGCGAGAGGCCGTTGTTGACTTAATGGATAAGCTGGCGGCTAAGCGCAGGGGCAAGCCTTTTCTGCTGCTGATTGTTTCTCCTCAGTCTTCTGATGAGTTTGCCGGGATCCCCAATGTTATCCATTATGAGATGGAGTTAAATCCCGACCGCATGTGCGCAGATCCTGAGCATTGGAAGTACTGCACAGGGGTAATGAGAGATATTCTCCATTCTTTGGGGGTCTCTACCCGAAATCTTTTCTGGTGCCCTCCACAACTGTAGCCGTTCCAAGGTTTCACTGCAATTCGAAAGAATGATCGCTGCTGCCCAAACGCTCCGCGCCGCTTCCGCGACCACCCCCAACTCTTCTCCCAAAGGGACTCTGTGGTGTTCAACTCCAGAAAGCTGATGATCGGACTCGAACCGACGACCTGCTCATTACGAGTGAGCTGCTCTACCAACTGAGCTACATCAGCAGGGCTTTGAAGTGAGGACTGGATAGGAGAATCCGCAGACCCACCGGTGGGCCTATCGATTCTAACTCATCCTTGCCTTGCTCGGGATCCCCAGCGCCATAGCCCCAAAGATAGCCCCAACGTCAGCCACGCCAGCCAATCCCCCGCGCGATTGTAGAAAGTTGTCTCAGAACGCCGCTTCACTTCTCCCGTAATCACCCCCCGCTGAAAGATGGGGCCAACCTGCTGGAGCCGACCTGAGGGATCCACCACCAGATTGCCGCCGGTGTTGTTGACAAACACCACGCTACGCCGATTTTCCACAGCCCGAAAAACCGAGAGCTGGCCATGCAACATCGGCCAGTGGCTATTACCAAACCAGCTATCATCCGAAATCACGATCAAAGACTCGGCGCCGCGACGGGTTAAAGTTCGGCTGGGCGCAGGCAAGACGCTCTCCAAGCAGATCATCACCCCCAAAGGCCCGAAAAGCTCCCCTCCGTCCAGAGGCCGATAGCCATCGGGTGAAGGCACGTAGCGCCCCGACTCGAAATAGGGAAAGATCCACTGCTTGCCAAACCCATCCAGCAAGTTGCCCCGGGCGTCAAACAACAGGGCCGTGTTAAAAAATCGCTGCTCTGGCTCCGGCAAATGGGCTGTGCGGGGATCCGGCTCTGTTGCCCCCGTAATCAAAGCGCCTTCCGGCGGCAGAATCGCTTGCATTGGCTCGATCACGTAGGGTTCCAGGCCGGTATTCAGCAGCCGTGCCCGCAGCGCCCCCTCCGGCCAAATCACCAACTGTGCCCCAGCAGCCACCCCCTGGGCAGAAAGCTGATGCAGCTCCCGGTAGCGCTCCAGGCGGTAGTTCCAACTGCGATCGGCTTCCAGCCAAGCCACCTGCTGCACTGCCCCCACCCGAAAGCCGGGATCCCTGTTTTCGACGGCCAAGGCATCGAAGTAAGCCAGGCGCACGCTTCCATAAGCCAAGACCAGCCCCGTCAACCCCAGGCCGCAGGCAAGCGTACTCCAGAAATCTCTGTTCTTGAGCATCTCACCCAAAGCGTTTCTCAGGGATCCCCTAGCCGTCTGCCACCGGCTAGAAATCTGCCTGGCCATCTGCCAAAGAACCCCATTGACGAACACGGCATAGAAGGTAACCCCCCAGATCCCCGTAACATCGGCTACTTGGATCCCGAGGGGCCAGTCGAACAACAGGGATCCCCAGTGGAAAGGGATGGGCCACCAGAGCAAGCCCAACAGCCCATCCAAGCCCGTCCAGACCGTGGCCAAACCCAGCGGACGTGCCCAAACCGGCAGGGGACGACTCAGTTGCAAACTCAGGAGCGTAGCAGTGGTGAAAAAGAGGGGGATCAGGGGAGCCACCACCACGCCCCCCAGGATCTCCCAGGCGCTCAACACCTTAACCGAGAAGGGATCCACCCAGAAGGCATACAGGCAAACCCAAAACCAGAGGCCATAGGCCAAACGCCACCGCGCCCACCCTTGCCGTTGCTCGCACAGGCCAAACAGCAGGGCTAAGCCCAGCAGCGCTCCCGGAAACCAGTGCCACCAGCGGTTGGGGGATCCCAGACAGAGCAGCAGGATGGCCAAACCCATCAGCCAGCGGGATCCCTCGCCTGGGTTTCTCTTTTGGGGCAGATCCTGCCGTTGAGTTGAAGATTTCAGTTCCAGCTTCATCACCTCAATAAAGTTCAGCCTATTCGGGAAACCCCACGTAATGCCCCAGGATCAACACGCCCTTGCCGGCAGGTCTTTTCCAGAGTAGCGCTCTCGCAGCAGCCGGGAATATCTCCTGGAGCACAGAACTCCTACTGCTTGAATCTAAAGCTGTGTTAACATTTTGCATAACTTCAGGGGGCTGGCGCCTTCCGGCTTGGGTTGGGGATCCCGTCAGCGGTGCGCGGCACTATGGGCAAGGTTTTGGTTTTGAATGCCTCCTACGAGCCGCTCAACATCACCAGTTGGCGCAGAGCGGTCGTTCTATTGCTTAAGGGCAAGGCCGAGCAAATCGAGCACAATGGCCGAGTGGTGTACGGCAACATTCCCTTGCCCACTGTCATTCGTCTGCGCCACTATGTCCACGTTCCCCACAAGGAGATCCCGCTTACGCGCCGCAACGTCCTCTACCGGGATGGGCATCGTTGTCAGTACTGCGGCTGCTTCGGCGAAGATCTCACCCTGGATCACGTGATCCCTCGGTCTCGTGGCGGCGGGGATACTTGGGAAAATGTGGTCAGTGCCTGTGTGCGTTGCAACGTGAAAAAAGGGAACCGCACCCCCCGCGAAGCCGGTATGCCCCTGCTGCGCCAACCCCGCCGTCCCCACAGCACTCTTTATTTTGAAATCTCCAAAGCCGTCGGCAGTGGTTCCCATCGAGAATGGTCTAAGTACACCATCGGCCTAGAAGGGGATCCCCAGGAGGAATTGTTGGACATCCCAAGCTAGACGGGCCGCCTAGGGATGGACTTCCGATACAGGGGCAGCTTTGGAAATGGGGGGAGAAGTGGTGGCTGGGATCCCGGTCTCGATCCACCGGTGAATCAGGGCATTGACCTCTTCGGGGCGCTCATCGTGGGGGCAGTGGCCAGCCTCCAGGAAGTATTCCACTGCTTGAGGGTAGTGGGCCCGGTACAGCTTAGAGCGTTCCCGAGCCCGCATCCAGGGATCCCGTTCTCCCCAGATCAACAACAGCGGGCGCACCAAGCTGCACAGCAGCTCATCTACATACCGTCCCTTCTGCCCACCTCGCATCAAGGCCACAAACACATCGGCAGCCCCCGGATCCTGGGTGGGGCGATGGATGGCCTCGACCAGCTGATCGGTCACGGCTGCCGGGTCGTAGTAAACCTGCTTCAGCTTGGCTCGGATCACGTGCGGCTGCCGCAAATACTGAAACAGCAGGTAAGACACCAGGCGCTGGCGCAGGCCCCAGCCCACCAATCCGCCTATCCATTGCCGCCATCCGGTCGGGGATCCCTTGAGGGTGGAAAACCCACCTGCCCCATTCAAAAGCACCACGCCCCGCACCCACTCCGGCCACTCCGCCGCAAAACTGAGCACCACATAGCCGCCCAGGGAGTTGCCGATCCCCACCACAGGCCGACGGATTACCTGTTGGCAAAAGTCCCGCAGCTGATCCCGCCAGATTTCGGTGCGGTAGTCCCAGTTGGGCTTGGCGGAGCGACCGAAACCCAGCAAATCGATGGCGTACACCTGGTAGTGTTGAGCCAATTCGGGAATGTTCTTGCGCCAGTGGTCGGTGGAGGCTCCAAAGCCGTGCACCAGAAGCAGAGGCTGCCCCTGCTCACCCTGTTTGACGTAATGAACTGACTGCCCCCGCCAGATCCACTGCGCCGAAATGGGAGTGGCCGATGCCGATGTCGAAGCCATAGGAGTTGCTTGTAAGCCTTTCTTAATTCTAGGTTCTTTGCAGCTACTCCGGGGGGAAGCCCACCCTCTACGGGCAACGTAAGAGCAGTGGGCCTGTTAGACATAACCTCTGCTTTTTAGGCTTTGTATCACCAGGTCAATACATTCGGAGATGCTTTGCTCGGCAGTTTTGCACACCACCTCCGGCTGTTCCGGCGGCTCGTAGGGATCGTCAATACCGGTAAAGTGCTGGATTAAGCCTGCCCGCGCCTTTCGATAGAGGCCCTTCACATCCCGGCGTTCGCACACCTCCAGGGGGGCATCCACAAAGACTTCGATAAAGCTGCCAATATACTGCCGTACCTCCTGCCGCACCGCCCGATAGGGGGAAATGGCCGACACCAGCACAATCACCCCGTGCCGAGTCAGCATCTCCGCCACAAAGCCGATGCGGCGAATGTTCTCCTCCCGATCCACTTTGCTGAAGCCCAGACCCTTGGTGAGATGTTGCCGCACCAGGTCCCCATCGAGCACTTCCACCGGCAGCCCCCAAGCGCGCAACTGCTGGGCCACGCCGCAGCTCAGGGTGGTTTTGCCCGCCCCGCTCAATCCCGTAAACCAGACCGTTACCCCCCGCCGCGACATCGGTTCGTAGGGATCCCTGAATCTTGGGCCCTGCCAGAATATCATCTCCAAAAGCAGGGTGGTACACTCGAAACACGGCTTGCGCCAGCCCCAAAGCGCTCCGCGCCGCCAACACGACAGCAATCTTTTACCGGCCATGTCTCCTCTAACTTCGCCTCTTGCCAGTGCCCCCTCGGGATCCCCGACAACTGCCGAGCTGTTTGCCGAGCATGTGATGGCCACCTATGGGCGCTATCCCCTGACCTTGGTGCGCGGGCAGGGGTGTCGGGTTTGGGATGAGCAGGGGCGGGAGTACCTGGACTTTGTGGCCGGCATTGCCACCTGTACCCTGGGGCATGCCCACCCGCTGTGGATTCAGGCGCTCACCGAGCAGGCACAACAGTTGCACCATGTTTCCAACCTTTACTACAACCAGCCGCAGGCACAACTGGCTCAATGGCTGACCCAGCACTCCTGTGCCGACAAGGTGTTTTTCTGCAACTCAGGGGCGGAAGCCAATGAGGGAGCCATTAAGCTGGCTCGCAAGTATGCCCACACGGTGCGCGGGATCCAAGATCCGATGATCCTCACCGCCCATGCCAGCTTCCATGGCCGCACCCTGGCCACCATTACCGCCACCGGCCAGCCCAAATACCAAAAAGACTTTGCCCCTCTGGTGCCCGGCTTTGATTACGTTCCCTACAACGACATCGAGGGCACAGCAGCGGTGTTGGAGCGCTGGGGCGAGCGGGTGTGTGCCGTGCTGTTGGAGCCGTTGCAGGGGGAAGGGGGGGTTGTGCCGGGGGATCCCGCCTATTTTCAATGGTTGCGCCGGATCTGCAGCGAGCGGGGCATTCTGCTGATTTTGGATGAGGTGCAGGTGGGCATGGGCCGTACTGGTATGCTGTGGGGCCACTGTAACCTGGGGGTGGAGCCGGATGTGTTCACCTTGGCCAAGGGCCTGGCCGGTGGGATCCCCATCGGGGCCTTGTTGGCGAAAGACTTTTGCGCCGTGTTTCAGCCGGGGGATCACGCCAGCACCTTTGGGGGCAACCCCTTGGCTTGTGCGGTGGGCCTGGCGGTTTGCCGCACGCTAATGTCGGAGAGTTTGGTTTGGAATGCCCAGCAGACAGGGGTGTATCTGCGTCAGGGGCTGTCCCGCTTGGCGGAGCAGTTTCCGCAGCTCGTTGAGCAAGTGCGGGGCTGGGGCCTGATTCAGGGCTTGGTGGTGCGCATCCCGGCGGCTGAAGTGGTCAAGGCAGCCATGGACTGCGGGCTGTTGTTGGTGCCGGCAGGATCCCAGGTGGTGCGCTTTGTGCCCCCCTTGATCGTCACCCCGGCAGAAATTGACGCGGCTCTAGCGATGTTGGCATCGGCTTTGCAAAGGTTGGCCGCCTCCCTTGGCCATTCCGGGGCAGCCTAGCCTCGCCAGACTTGCCGCAGAAAGGCCTGCAACTGCTGTCGGGCAGGGAGCTCGTGGGGAGCGGGATCCCTTGCCTGTTCCAGAAGGGGCAATACCTCCTCCGCATAGGCCGGAACAAAGCCGGCAGCAGGCCAGAGCAAATCCGAGGTGGCCCGCAGGTTGAAGACTTGGGATCCCTGCCTGAGCAGGAGAGGCCGCACCCAGAGCAATGCTGGGGATCCCGCCGCAAGATTGTGGAGAGAAGCCTGAATCAGCTCCACATAGAGGGTGGCTTGCGGCCCTGGCAGGGCGAGGATGGGACGGGGTGAGGGGGGAGCGCTGCCCACTTCCGCCGAGGCGGGCAAAGGGCGCCCCAGCAGACGCAGGCCCTCAACAGAGTCACACTGGGCGGGCAAACAAGGCAACAGGGTCATGCAATCGTTAACTGAAGACGATATGGACTGTACTGATCCTAATCGATGGCCTCCTTACTTTTCTTTGGCAGGCGGGTTGGCCGGGGATCCCGTCTTTGCGGGCATTTCGTGAACCCGATTTTGTGGCATGGTGCTAGGTAGCTTTCTGATCAAACTTGAACGGATCCCGCCATGATGCACACTTTTGTCCCGCCCCACCGCTTTTTCCCCTACCTGACCTGGACGGAGATCCAGGCCATGCCCGACAAAGAGAACGTGGTGATCATTCAGCCGGTTGCCTCAATCGAGCAACATGGGCCCCACCTGCCCCTGGTGGTGGATGCCTGCATCGGCACGGCGATCATTGGGCGCGCCATGGAGAAGCTGGAGCCTGAGATCCCGGCCTATGTTTTGCCCACCCAATGTTACGGCAAAGCCAACGAGCATTGGCATTTCCCCGGCACCATTACCCTCTCGGCTCAAACCCTGATGGCGGTGCTGGCAGAAGTGGCAGAGAGCATCTACCGAGCTGGGTTTCGCAAGCTGGTGTTCCTCAATTCCCACGGTGGCCAGCCACAGGTCCTGGAGATTGTTGCCCGCGATCTGCACCAGAAGTATGAAGATTTCATGCTGTTTCCGGTGTCGGTCTGGCGCGTTCCCCACGAAGGACGAGAGCTGTTTACCGAGAAAGAGCGGGAATTGGGTATTCACGCCGGCGATGGGGAGACCAGTATGCTGATGCACCTTTTGCCCGATACGGTGCGAACCGACCGATTGGTCTGCGAATATCCCCACGATCTGCCGGAAAACAGCCTGCTCAGCATGGAAGGGCGGATCCCTTTCGCTTGGGCAACTCGCGATCTCACCCAGAGCGGAGTTTTGGGCGATGCCACCGCCGCCACGCCGGAGAAAGGCAAAGTTTTGGTGGAGTCCATGTCTGACGGCTGGGTGCGGCTGATCCGAGATCTGCACCGGTTCCAGCAGCCCAAGGCTTGGCGCAAAGCCCCGCTGCCGGTCTAGGGATCCAGGCAAAAGACCTACGGCCTGCTTTGTGAAAGGCTTTCGCCAGAACTGGCCGACCAAGATACGACCTGCTGACGCGATCAGGGCAGCTTTTTGCTGGGCTGCTGCAAACTCTATCTGCCCAATGGGAAAGGGTGATACCTTGGCCCCAGAACACACCCGTTCTGGTGGAAATGGGGTGGATTTGGGCAAAGTTCACCTGGCCACTGCCCATGAGGGTATGGATATCTTCATCGCTAACGGTCAGGAGCTGCAGTCGAAGCGGCAGTACCCGGAAAGCCGAAGGGGAAGCTGGCCCAGTTGCTGCGTTGCAGGCAAAAGGGTTCGCGGCGGTATCGCCGACTGGTTCGTCATCTTTCCTGTCGGGCCCAAGCTGTTCGCCTCTGGCGGCGGGGAGCGCTTGAAAGAATCCTCGCCCTCTGGGTCAAGACTCAATTAACCAACGGCTCCAGCCCCCGCAAACACGCTGCCGATGCGGCGCATTGCCTCTTCCACGTTGGCGCGGCTGTTGAAAGCGGACAGGCGCAGATAGCCCTCTCCGGCGCTGCCGAAGCCAGAGCCAGGGGTACCCACCACATGGCAGGTGTGCAGCAGCTTGTCAAAAAACTCCCAACTGCTCAGCCCAGCGGGTGTTTTCACCCAGACGTAGGGGGCATTCACGCCGCCATAGACTTGGATCCCCACTTCGGCCAACTGCTGGCGAATGATGCGGGCATTTTCCAGGTAAAACTGCACCAGACCTTGCACCTGCGCTTGCCCCGCTTCGGAATAGACCGCCTCCGCCCCCCGCTGCACAATGTAGGACACCCCGTTGAACTTGGTGGATTGACGGCGATACCACAAGCTCCACAGATCCACCCAGGATCCATCGGCAGCTTGCCCCCGCAAAGACTTGGGCACCACCGTAAAGGCACAGCGGGTGCCGGTAAACCCAGCGGTTTTGGAAAAGGAGCGGAACTCGATGGCACATTCCCGCGCCCCTGGAATCTCGTAAATGGAGTGGGGGATCCCGGGCTCGGTGATATAGGCTTCGTAGGCGGCATCGAACAGGATCAGGGAGCCGTGGGCACGGGCATAGTCCACCCAGTTTTGCAGATGCTCCCGTGTGGCCACTGCGCCTGTGGGGTTATTGGGGAAGCAGAGGTAGATCACATCCACCTTTTGGCTGGGCAGGCTGGCGGTGAAGTGATTTTCGGCAGTGATGGGCAGATAGACCAGGCCCTCGTATTCGCCGCGTTCGTTGGCCGGCCCCGTATGGCCCGCCATCACGTTGGTGTCCACATAAACCGGATAGACAGGATCCGTGATGGCGATGGTGTTGTCGTGGCCGAGGATATCCAGGATGTTGCCGCAATCGCACTTGGAGCCATCGGAGACGAAGATCTCGGAAGCGTCGATATCGCAGTTGCGGGCCTGGAAGTCGTGCCGGGCAATGGCCTGGCGCAGCCACTCGTAGCCCTGCTCTGGCCCATAGCCGCGAAAGGTGGCCCGTTCCCCCATTTCCTCCACCGCCCGGATCATGGCCGTTCGACAGGCTTCCGGCAGCGGCTCGGTGACATCGCCAATGCCCATTTTGATAATTTGAGCTTCGGGATGGGCGGTGGCAAAAGCCTGCACCCGCCGGGCGATCTCGGGAAAGAGATAGCCGGTCTTGAGCTTGAGGAAGTGGTCGTTGATCCTGGCCATGGAGGTTTGCCGAAGAGGAGGTCATCGGCTTTTCAGTGTAGCTGTTCGCGCTAGCGGGACGGAGTCCTTAGCCGGTTCCGGGCCAGAACTCTTCTACGTCGCGGTTCCCCTGCCCATGGCAACAACCCCGGCGGAGGCGGGACGGAGTAGGATGCTACCTTGGCAAAGATCCTTTGGAGAGCAGGGATGAAGCAGCAGAGGGGAATGGCTCGGCACGAGAGGTGGGCGGTGGGCCTGTTGGCGATCTGGGTTTGGCTGAGCTGGGGGATGGGGGCCTGGTCTGCTCCCCTTTGTCGGGATCCCCTCTTGCTGCGGCAGATCTTGGCAGCTCTGGGCCGCCCGGAGGTGAAGGTAGAGGAGGTGGCCCTTTTTGATTCGGATCAGTGCCTTGTCCAACTGGTGCTGGATCGTCAGGGGTTGAGCGGATCCCTGCCGCCCGAAATAGGCCAATTTCGCCGGTTGCGAGCCTTGTCCCTCAGCCACAACCAACTTTCCGGCCCCCTGCCGCCCGAGCTGGGGCAACTCAGCCAGTTGGAAAACCTGTTTCTCGACTACAACGAATTCTCCGGCTCCATTCCAGCCGAGCTGGGGCAGCTGCGCAACCTGCGCGGCCTGTTTTTGGATCACAACCAGCTCTCTGGGCCTATTCCCCCCCAACTGGGGCAACTGCACCATCTGGAAAACCTCATCCTGCAAAACAACCGCCTCAGCGGCACCCTTCCCGGCCAACTGGGCCAGATGAGCTCCCTCAAGGGCCTGTTTTTGGATCGCAATCAGCTCTCTGGGCCTATTCCCCCCCAACTGGGGCAACTGCGCCACCTGGAAAACCTCTACTTGTCGGACAATCGCCTCAGCGGATCCCTGCCCCCCGAGCTGGCTCAGCTGAATCAGTTACGGGATCTGCGCCTGGCACGTAACCAATTCACGGGAGAACTGCCGACCTTTTTGGCAGAACTGCCCCGACTGGAGCGGCTGCACATCGAGGGAAACCCCGGCCTCTGCTTGCCGGCTGCCCTATCCGAGTGGTTTGCCGGCCTAAACCCGGCGGATCCCCTGCCGGCTCCCATCTGCTCATGGACTCCGTCCCGCTAACGCGACCGGTAGCCTACTGGGACTCCGTCCCGCTATCGCGAAAGGACTCTGTCCCACTATTGTGCTCTGCACCGCTGTCACGAACGCAACAGCGTCGCGTAGCAATAACGGCGCAAGTGTGGGATCCCAGCTTTTCCGGGGGGGAGGGGGAGAGCCGTAGCGACGACCAGGCCACTCCTGCTCGGTGGGCCACCACCACTCCAATCGCCTCTAGATAGGAGGTTACCGATACATGAGGGATCCCCAACTGGCGGGGATGCACCTGCATCACGGTGGTGTTTTCCTCGACGGCAATGAAAAGCGGAGGACGGGCAAGGACTCCGTCCGTTCGCGTCAGCGGCGGAGCATTGTGGTGGGGTCGCGACAGCGTTGCGCCGCAATAACGGCTGGCCAGGTGCAGCAAGCCAGGCCCCCCAAAGGCAGTGGCCGGGGCAATGACGCTGTCCACCTGCTCTGCTGTCAGGTCGCCCGGTTGGACGGGATCCCCGCTCTTGACAAATTGGGGAGCATAGCTGAGGCCCACCAAAACCGAAGGCAGGAAGGTAAACCCCACCTCTTCTGCGGCAGCGCGGGGGTGAACCGGCTTGGGGAAAGTCTCAGGGTAGAAAGCGGGGGCATGGGCACAAGGGATCCGCAACTCCCGCACCACCAGGTGGCTGATCAGGGCTTCGACGCCGGCCAAGGGATCCACCCCCATTCCTTGCTCGTATTGGCTGAAGTCCAAGTCATCCGGAAAGCGGGCCACCACAGCAATGGCTTCTGCCCCCAGGCGAACCAGCTCCTGGGCAGTCTCCAAGAGAGCATCGGGCCGGGCCAGGGATCCCTGGCTAGCTCCTGAGGGGGAGAAGCCGACGGAAACGCCCAAGGGTTGGCGGGTCAAGCGCCAGGGGCCGATGTTGAGCCCCAAGGTGGCCTGAGCGGCTTGCATCACCTGCAGGTGGCGTTGTTGCAGATCAGGGGGGATCCCGGCATCCAGCACCACCCCAACACAGTTTTGGCGCACTGGCCGCAAATTCCACACCCCCGCACAGAACTGATCCAGGCCGTACCCTTCCACGTACAACACGTTCCCCATCGGCCAAAACAAACTGGCTCCGTTTAACACGTTGGGATGGGTAATGACCCGCTCTGCGGCTGCTGCCAGGGTGCGGGCAACAGGCAGGGCATCCCCGGCAAAACCACCGATGCGGGCACCAATGCCGGTGGGGATGAGCAGGAGGCTGGTGTAGGGATGGCTCATGCTGCTATGTCTACAGCACTCTATGCTGCTACACGCGAACGGGAACCGCACCGCTAACGCCGGACGGACAGGATCTGCTGGGCTAGGGCCTCGGCCCGCCGCACACAATCTCCCAAGGCCACGCCATCCAGGTAGTTGGCACACACCCACACCCCTGGGGTTTGGTCGGCCAGGCTGGCCTGCAATTGGGCAATCCGCTGCCGGTGGCCAAGCGTATATTGCGGGATAGCCTGGGGCCACAGGCGCTCTCCCAGGCGGATGGGTTCGACAGGGCGGGTGAGCAGGATCTGGCTGAGTTCTGCATGCACAATTTGGGCCCGCTCGTCAGGGGAGAGCGCCGTAATGGGCGGGATCCCTTTCTGGCGGGCAAAAGCCGCATCGGTAGCTCCCCCGATGAAGCTGATCAGGCAGTGATAGCCCTGAGGAGCCCGCTCTGGGAAGAGGGAGGAGGCCCAGATGGTGCCCAGGGTGCGCAGGCCCTGAGAGCGAGGGATCAGATGGCCAAACCCTCGCAGCGGTTGGGGGAGGGCTTCTTCTGGATAGGCCAAAGCCACCACCGCCACAGGCGGGTAGGGGATTTCCCTCAGCAGCCGGCTGGCCTGGGGGTTGAGATCCTGCAGGAGGGTGGCAGCGGCGTAGGCAGGGAGGGTGAGCACCACCTGTTGAGCCACCACCCAGTGGATTTCTTCTGGGGCGTTGTGCTCCGCGCCGCTGTCGTGTATGACGAAGCCCACCCGGTAGCCCGTCTCATCCCGCTTGAGATGCACAGCCCGCCAGCCCAGCCGCAGCGCACTGCCCAGTTTCTGGGCAATCGCCTCAGGTAGCTGCTGCAACCCCTGCCGCAGGTTACCCAGTTGGCCCCGCTTGGGAGGAGGTTGGATAGGGGAGTTGCCACTGTCCTGTTGACGGGTTCGCGGGAGCGTCGCGTAGCGATAACGGCTGCGCAAAGCCTGCACAGCACCGGCAAAGAGGCTGCCGTAGCGTTCTTCCAAGCCGGCAATGCGGGGGAAGGCTGCCAAGGCGCTGAGCTGATCCGGATCCCCGGCATACACCCCTGAGGTGAAAGGTTCGACCAGCCGCTCTACCACCTCGGATCCCAGTTGCCGCCGGAAGAATTGCCGCACCGTTTCCTCTCCGCCTGGCGGCGGCGCGACAAACCCCAACAAGCCGCGCAAGGCCCGCAACTTGCCGCCCACGCTCAACAGCCGCGAGCCAATGGCTGCAGAAGGGCTCAGGGGCACCGGCAGCAGCGCTTTCTCCCAGTAAACGTAGCGGGGCAGCTTGGCATCGGCCAGCACCAGGTGCTCCGCCAAGCCCACCTCGGCAATGAGGTTAAGCAGGGCGGGGACGGGGGTAAAGCTGTTGGGGCCCTCTTCCCAGCGATAGCTGTCTTTGGATTGGGTGGAGATACAGCCCCCCACGCGGGAGCTGGCCTCGGCCAGGAGCAGCGGCTGGGTGGATTCATCCTTGGGGGATAAGCCCTGTTGTAATCGCAAGGCCAACGTTAGGCCGCTGATGCCCGCCCCCACCACCACCACCTCAGCCTGCAAGGACTGCGTCCCGCTAAAGTGCTCAACAGAAGAGTTCATCTTTTGGGTTCCAACAGGGTTTTCAATCCTCAAGAGTCAAACAATTATGCTCTGAGCCGCTCCCCGTCCCACCAGCGCGTTCGCGTCAGCGGTGCGGAGCATTTTGGATCTATAGCAGCTAGCGCAGCACCCGAAATAGGCTGGGGATCCCGGCTACCTGGGGCAGTTGTTGGATCTCGGCCAGCGCCTGCCGGCAATCAGCCTCGCGGACGGTGTGGGTGAGAATCACAATCTCCGCCTGCTCTTGGTGACATTCCTTTTGGGTAATGCTCTCCAGGCTAACCCGGTGGCGACCGAAGCAGGTGCCAATCGCCCCCATCACCCCCGGCTGATCCTGGGCCAATACCCGCACGTAAAACTCCGACTCCAATTCCGAGAGAGGGATCAAAGAGGCGGCAGCGGGGAAGCAGGAGAATCCCCACAGCGGATTGGGGGCATCAGCCCCCGTTTGCCGGTGGGCAATCAGGGTCAGCAGATCGCCAACAACGGCACTGGCAGTCGGCCCCCGCCCCGCCCCCGGCCCCGACAGCACCACCTGCCCCAAAGGATCCCCCTGCACCAAAACGGCATTGTCCACACCGTTGATGTTGGCCAAGGGGTGGGTAGAGGGCAGAAGGGTGGGGTGAACCCGGATATCCAAAGCCATCTTCGCTGCCTCCCCGCCAGAGTTGGCCCTTTGGGCGATGGCCAAGAGCTTGAAGGTGTAGCCCCACTCGCGGGCATAGCGAATGTCGGTGGGGCTGATGCCGCGGATCCCTTCGCAGGGGATGGCTTCCCGCTTCACAGACACCCCGAAAGCAAGGCTGGCCAAAATGGCGATCTTGTCGGCGGCATCCCACCCTTCCACATCGGCGCTGGGATCCGCTTCGGCGTAGCCGTGGGCCTGGGCCAGGGCCAGGGCTTCCTCAAATGAGCTGGCCGCCTGGGTCATCTGGCTGAGGATGAAGTTGGTGGTGCCGTTCACAATGCCCCAGACCGCCTGGATGTGGCTGGCCTGCAGGGACTGTTGCAAGGGCTGCAGAATCGGGATCCCGCCCCCGACTGCCGCTTCCAAGAGCACCGAGACTTTGGCTTGGGCTGCCGCCTGAAAGATCTCCTCCCCGTGGCGGGCGATCACCGCTTTGTTGGCTGTGATCACCGGTTTGCCGTGGTCAAGGGCTTTTAAGATCAAGGTGCGGGCCGGCTCCAAGCCCCCCATCAGCTCGATCACCACGTCGATTTCCGGATCCGACACGATTTGCTCCAGATTGGTGGTCAGGCGCTCAGGCGGGATCCGCACTTGCCGTGGCTTGTCCAAAGAGCGCACCCCCACCGCCGCAATCTCAACCGACTGCAAGAGAGGATGCCGGGGTTGCTGCAGAATTTGCACAACACCCGTGCCAACCGTGCCCAGCCCCAATAGCCCAACTCGTTCGCGGTAGCGGCGCATAGCGCTTTAGACCACAACTCTTCCTTTTGCCTGCTGTTCCCGTTAGCGGGACGGAGTCCTTTGCCCTGTGAGGGCTCCGCCTCGCCAATGCAAACAGGAAGCGGACGGGATCCCCTCACCATTATCACGCTTGGATCCACGCTCTGCTAACGCGACCATGATCCGCATGCAGAGCACTTTGTTCGCGCTAGCGGGACGGCGTCCTTAGTTGGGATCTATACACTTGTCCGCCAGAGAATCCCGCAGGGCACGGACAAAGTGATAAGGGGGCAAAGGGGCGCTCCAATCCAGTTGCCAATGGGGGTGCTGAGCCAGCCAGGTTTGGGTGAGCTGAAGGGCGGCTTCCCACTCGGCAGGAGTGAGCAAAAAGTAGAGCCGCAAGGCTTCTCCTGGCTGGGGATCCCCCCTTTGCACAGGCCAGGTGGAAGGCCAAAGCTGCTGTAGGGCTTGCTGCTCCTGCTCTTGCTGCTCTTGGGCCTGTCGTTGCTGGAGATAGGCTTGCTTGCGGGCCAACAGATAGGCCGTCCCGCTTAGGGAGGGCTGTGGCTCCGGTTGGGGCTGAGGTTGAACCCTTCCTTTGAGACAGTACTCGGCCCGCCCCCCAATGGCTGCCAGGGCTTGTTCGTACTCCGTCTGCCGGGACAGCAGATGGGATCCCAGCTTTTCTGCTGAGAGGAAGCAGGTGCCGAAGCGCAGGGGCAGCACCGGCATCTGGGCGAACAGTCGGCAGATCACCTGGTCGTGGCGCAGGGCAGAACGCACCAACACCTCATCCGAGACTTGCAGCGACTCTGGATCCTGCATCGGCTCCACAGCAGCGGCAATTCGGCTGCCTGTCGGGGAGAACACCTGCACCGACCGATGGATCCCCTCGGTTTGCCGGATGAAGGGCAAAAGTTCTGGAGCTGGCTGCGGGAAGAAGGCGTAGGTGTAAAGGGGGCTGTTGATACTCTGCTCATTCCCGTCAGCAGTACGGAGCACTTGGGGTTCTGGCTGAGCTGGGAAGGTCATGGTCTCGGATTTAAGACGAGTAGGTAAGACGGGTAGGCTCGCCTTCCCAGTCTACGCAACCTAGGATTGGGATCTTTGAAACCTACAGGGTTCCACCTATAGAGTTCCACGGCCAGAGTTCCACGGCCAGCCTGGAGATGCGATAGACTAACCTCGCATTGGTTCTACACAGGGCTGTGGTGTCGGGGGCCGGAACAGGGCCTGTTTTTAGGCGGGCTCCCCACCCCAACCCCCCCAACAGGTGAGGCCATGAACAGCCGCCCAGATTTCAAATCCTTTGAAAAAGAAGAAACCGAACGGTTGCGGGATCTGCTCCCCGCTTCTTTCCGACCCTTGATCAGCGTCGTTCCCCACTTCGGGGGCGAAGCTCTGCTCATCTCCCGCCGCAAAGCCCCTTGGCAGCCCCAGGGCACAATTGCCATCGATTTTCGCCGTTGGCAAGGGATCCCTCAGCCGCAGCGGGATCTGTTGTTTCTGCGGGAGGTGGGATGGCTGGGCAACCGCAATTGGTTGCAGCCGGGGTTTTACCAATCGCTGGCCTTGTTCGGGGGCATCACCACTGTTGCGGAGCTCTCTTTGCAGCACCCCTTTTCCGCTCTGTTGGCAGGTGGCATTACGGCTCTCTCCGTCCGGCAGATCTGGCAAAACCTGAACCGGGAGAGCGCCCATTTCGATGCCGATGAATTTGCCCTGCGCCGTGCCCAGTTCCGCGGCTACACCCGACAGGAGGCCGCTCAACACCTGGCAGATGCCATAGAACAGGTTCTGAAGCTGGATCCCACCGATATCCTGACGGCGCTACGGCTGCAACGGCTGAGAACCATTGCCCGCAACCTGGCTTCTACCCCCCCCAGCGGAAACGCCTGGTCGCGTTAGCGGGACGGAGTCCTTGGCCAGTTGCACTTGGGTGATGGCCACCCGACCGGAGAAGCAGATGTCGGTATCGGTTTGGGGATCCCGAGCGCGCTCCGCATAGCGGCCCTGATAGCGAAACCACAGCGACTCTGCCCCATTTCCCTCTGCTTCCACTGCATAATCGAGCGGCAGGGGTTGGGTGCAGAGGGGACAATAGACCCGCTCCGGCAGAGGGGATCCGGCGGGCAAGTGAGGCAGGTTCACATTCCAAAACGCCCCCCTGGGCAGGGGTTGTTCCATCAGCTCCGCCAAGATTTCCCGCGTCCACCGCTGGGCTTGCTCCCAGTCGATGGGTTGGCCCCCTGCTCGGTATTGGGAAATGGCAATTCCCGGGATCCCCCGCATCGCCGCTTCCCGTACCGCTGCCACCGTTCCCGACAGGTACACATCCGATCCGAGGTTTCCCCCTTCGTTGATACCGGAAAGCACCCAATCCACCGCTGGGGCCAGCTTGAATAGGGCCACCCGCACACAGTCGGCAGGGGATCCCTCGACGGCAAAGGTGCGCTCGCCGCGGGCCAAGGCTCGAAAAGGTCGCCCCGTCGTCACCTGGTGGCTGCAGCCGGAAATCTGCTGGTGGGGGGCCACAATCCAACAGTGTTCTTCCGGGATGAGGGCGCTGAGGGCCAACTTGAGATTGGCCAGCCCGGCAGCCTCGATGCCGTCATCGTTGGTCAGCAATACCTTCATTCCTACTTTTCCCTTCTGCCGGCAACTTCTTGGGTGAGTCCCAGTGGCAAATCTGGAGATCTTGGGTGCAAAAGCGATGGGGATCCCGTTCTTCTTTTACCCTATCCCTAGGGGGGCAGCGTCTCCCATGCCGCGTCCCTCGACCCACGGTATGAACTGACACTGGAGGATTGCGATGACCACACGGGTAGCCATCAACGGATTTGGTCGCATTGGGCGGGCCTTCTTGCGGGTGCTGCTGTCTCAGCCAGCTCGGGAGCTGGAGGTGGTGGCAGTCAATGACCTGACCGAACCCGACAACTTGGCCTATCTGCTCCAGTTCGACTCGGCCTATGGGCGCCTTCCCCAAACCGTGAGCGCGGTGAACGGACATCTGCAAATCGGCAGCCACCTGAAAGTCCGAGTTTTGGCAGAGCGGGATCCGGCACAACTGCCCTGGAAAGATCTGGGGGTTGACCTGGTGGTGGAATCAACCGGCTTGTTCACCAAACGAGAGGGGGCGGCCAAACACCTGGAAGCCGGGGCCAAAAAGGTGATCATCTCTGCTCCTGCCAAAGGCCCCGACTTGACGGTGGTGATGGGGGTCAACGACGACCAATACGACCCGGAGCGGCATCACATCGTCTCCAATGCTTCCTGCACCACCAATTGCTTGGCGCCGCTGGCTAAGGTCTTGTTGGATCGCTTCGGCATCGAGACCGGCTTTCTCACCACTTGCCATGCCTATACCGCCACTCAGGCAATTGTGGATCGCCCGGATCCCAAAGATTATCGGCGGGGCCGCTCAGCAGCAGTGTCGATCGTGCCTTCCACCACCGGGGCCGCCACGGCAGTGGCCGAGGTTTTGCCCGCCCTGAGAGGAAAGATGGATGGCCTGGCGCTGCGGGTGCCCACCTTGACCGGCTCGATTGTGGACTTTGTGGTGCGTACCGAGCAGCCCATCACCAAAGAAGCAGTCAACCAAGCCTTTATCGAGGCTGCAGAAGGCCCGCTGCGCGGCATCCTGGCCATTGCTCCACCGGAGATCGTCTCGGCGGATATCGTCGGGGATCCCCACTCCTCCATTGTGGATTTGGGATCCACCATGACCTTAGGGGATCGCACGGTGAAGGTGCTCTCCTGGTATGACAACGAGTACGGCTATGCGGCGCGGCTGGTGGATCTGGCAGCCAAAATCGGGGCTGCGCTGTAGGCGGCCATCCTTGTTGCGTTCAAGGCAAGGCTACCGTCAGCAGCGAAGAAAGCAGGGCAGAGATAACGGGCTGCTCATTCGCTACCATGGGGTGGAAAGGCCAACGGTAGACACAGACGGCTGGAGGGGCAGCTACGGTTCAGAGGCTTCCCCTTTTGCAGCCGTGGCCAGGGCTGCAGTCGATGAAGGGGGGCCAAGCCACAGTAGGATCACCATCGCCGGAGCAGCTGTCATCGCTGTAATCAAATAAAACAAAGGCCAATTGACTGCAGCCGCCAAATAGCCCGACACGGCCCCGGCCAAGGTTCCCCCCACGGCAAATACACTGGTGAGCAAAGCATACTGGGTGGCACTAAATTGCCGATCGCAAAGGCTCATCAAAAAAGCCAGAAAAGCAGCCGTGCCCATGCCCCCGGCCATGTTGTCGAAAATGGTTGCCCCCACCAGCAGCGGATAGTTTTGCCCCACCAACCCAATCGCTCCCAGGCCCAAATTGCCGATCCCTTGCAAGGCTGCGAAAATGAACAGACAGCGGTAGGTGCCGATGCGGCTGACCCACTCCCCCCCCACAAAAGCCCCAGCCAAGGTGGCCAACAAGCCTATCCAACTGCGGATAATGCCCAGATCGCTGGTGCTAAACCCCGTCTGCAACAAAAATGTGGGGGTCATTTGCCCTGCCAAGCTATCCGGCAACTTGAAGCAGACCACAAACAGCAGGATCGCCCAGGCCAAGCGGTGCCGCCAAAAAGATTGAAACGGCTCGAGGATGGCCGACCGCAAAGAGGTAGGCTTGAGGGCGCTGTTTTCCGGCTCAGGGGCCAAAAACGAGGTAATCAACCCGATCAACATCAGCAGCGCCATGATCCCGTACACCTGCCACCAGGGCAAATAGTCCGCCAAGATCAAGCTCACGCCACTGCTGACCAACAGCGCGATGCGGTAGCCAAATACGAAAATGGCTACCCCTGCCCCCATCTCCCGCTCCGCCAAGATATCGGTACGGTAAGCGTCCACCGCGATGTCCTGAGAGGCGCTCAAAAAAGCCACCAGCAACCCCACCAGAAAGATCGGGCGGGTGAAAACTGTGATGCCCGGCCAAGTCTGGGACAGCTCTTCCCATCCCAAGGCTTCCAGCCAGGTTTGGGTCGGATCCTGAAAACCCAGTAGCCCTATGCTGAGCAGCAACAGCACCTGGGTCAGGGCCATCCACCCCCGCCGCCGACTGCCCCGCAGGGATCCCGGTGCCGGCAACAGAAATCGATCCAGAACAGGCGACCACAAGAACTTAAAGGAGTAGGGCAAATTGAGCAGGTTAAACAAGCCGATGGCAATGGTGGTCAAGCCCGCTTGGGTCAGCCAAGCATTCAAGGTGGTGTTGATCAGCAGCAGCGGCAAACCCGAAGAAAACCCCAACAGCAGCAGAACGCCCATCTTAGAGCTGCCGTAGACGCCCAACATCCGCCTCAAGACGCTTGCCCCCGCCTCAATCATGACTAGCCCTCCCCGCCATCCTGCCTATTTTCAGGGATCCCTGTATTGCCAGTATGGTCATTTCAATTAAACTAGGGCACTGCACCCACACCTAAAACTCTGAGTGCAGCAGGCTATAGGGCTTTTCAAGGACTCCGTCCCGCTGGCGCGATCAGCAGCCCAGGCGTCTCACCTTAACCTGAAATGACCATAACATCCCAGTGAAACTCCCCATTGCGTAGCTCCCCTCTCTCAAGGGGAGAGGGACTTCCCTTAGGGCCAATCCTGAACGCAAACCACCTGCTGGGTTTGGGCAGATCGCTCGGCTGCCTCGGCCACCGCCAGGGCGTGGAGCATGTTTTCAGTATGGATATAGAGGGGTCTGCCGTGGCGCAGGTGATCCAGCACCATGCGGGTGTCTTGCTCGAACAGGCCGTGGCGGGATCCCGTCTCTAGAGGGTGGGCGCTGCCGGGCCGCAGCAACGTTGCCTCTTCGCCGTTGATCAATAGGCCCCCCCGTTGACCGTGGAACTCCAGTAGCCGCTGCGAGCACCACAGGGAATCCCCCTTGCCATAGGTCAACACCGCCAGCAACCCACTGGCAAAACTCAGCTGGGCTGTGCAGTAGCAACTGCTGTAGCGGTGGGGCAGATCCGGCCCGTCGTAGCGCAGTTGGCAGCTCACCCGTTCTACCCTGCCCAACAAGTCCACCAAGCGGTGGATGCGAGAAACGGCCCCCATGAGGGGGAAGCCAAACAACTCAGGCCGATAGGTCCAGCGATCGGGGGCGGGGTGGGTGGCGGTGAGAGTGATGTAGCGAACGGCAAACAGCTTGCCCAACCCTTCCAGCTCTTGTTTCAGCAACCGGTGAACGCCGCTAATTAGCTCGATGTGTTCGACGTGCAGCAGCACTTGCCGCTCGGCTGCCAATTGCACCAAGGAACGCGCTTCGGCAGCGCTGAGGGCGAGGGGATATTCCACGACGGTGTGGATCCCTGCCTCCAGAGCAGCACGGGCAATGGCGGCATGATCCCGATTGATGGTGCTGACAAAAACCAGATCCAGCCGCTGCTCGCCCAACAGAGAAGACCAGTCCGAATAGGCGACGGCCCCCAACTCGGCGGCAAAAGCATCGCTCCGGTCGGGAGCTCGACTGGCAACAGCGACAATCTGCACTTGCCCATCTTTGCGCAAGGCCTCGGCCCGTGAGCGAGCTGCGTAGCCGGTGCCGATGATCCCCACCCGCAAGGTCTGTTCCCTCCCCTAGCCTGCCTCTGTCTGTAGCATCACACAGGAGGGATCCCTTCCACCAGCTGGCAATCGGGATCTCGCTCTCCCCAGGTCTACTGCTGCACCCTTTGCACCATTCATTTCCGATTGCAGCAACCTGTGTGATTGTGTTGGCTCTCCTCTCCCGGGGGGCAAGGGCAGTCAATTGCAGCCCACCACCGGGAAAAAGAAAGGAATCTGTCTCAAACCAACCCAAAGCGGCTCCTCTGCAGAAGGAAAATCACTCGTGCCCGCCCCACAGAGCCGTTCGCCGATGGAGGGTCAGCGTGGGCATTGGGAAGAAGCCGCTGTCTCAACCTGCTGTACCCGCGACGCAATGGCAAAATGCCGCTCCAACAGATCCGGGATCCCTTGGGGGGAAACGCCGCTATAACGGGCTTTGTCGGGCATAAACACCACATGGGGGCCCCGTTTGCAATCTTTCATGCAGCCCACCCCCTGCACGCAAATCGAACCAGAGTAGGCGGCCAAGTGGGCGTTCAGGGCTTGCATCACCGCTCCGGCCCCACGCCGATAACAGTCGGATTTCTGGCAGACCAGCACCTTACCTTTGATGTCTGTACCTTTGATATCTCCTTTGATATCTCCTTTGATATCTGTGATGTTTGGAGCAACCGGTTCGGAAGCTGCCTCAGCCCCAGAAGCCGAAGACAAACCCCCCGCCCTCTCTCCGAGGGGAACCACCCGGTAAAGCACCCACTTCTCTCGCCCTTTGTGCGGATCCACCTCCCGCTCCCCACAGATCTGCACGGTGTCTCCAGGTTTGAGGGTGCGGTAGAGGGCAGAACGCAGGGGCTTGGGGATCTTGCCGGAAAAAACGTCCGCTCCGGCTTGCCAACGCAGGTACTTGAGCTTGCCGTCTTTATCGGGAAGAAATCCCAAAAACTGGCCCTCCGACTCAAACGGGATCCCTTGCTTAGGGAACTTGCTCATCTTGACCCCCAGCCTCTGTGTTGAGCTGCCAACAAGCCTCTAGGCCATCCAATAACTCCTGTCGCCGCGCTGTGTGCTGACGGATCACACTGCGCACCTGTAGAACAGCCAATGGAGTACTCACCTCCACCCGCAGACGACCATCTCCCGTACAAACTGCCGGGATCCCCAATTCCATCAGCCGCCGACCAACGCGCCAGCGCTCGCCCAGAGGAATGTTCAAGAGATAGCCGCGCTCAGAGTCCAGAAAGGCGGGGTTCATGGCCGGGATCAGCACCTCAGAGTAAAGAATAGTGAAGAGATGAAACAAATTCTCAATAGCCTTTCAAAAAAAAAGCCAGAGGCCGGAAGCTAGGCAGGCTCAAGCCCACCTGTGGACCTTCTGGCTAGGCTCTGCCGTTCATCAAGCCGAACACCAGGCTGTCGTTGGCCAGGAAGTGATGGAGATGGAAGGCGCGATCCTCTGTTTTCAACAGGATCTGCTCGTAGAGGTAGCGGGTGGCCCGATCCCCAAGGCTCTCCGCCTGGGCTGCCTGCCGCCGCAGCAGATCGATGATGGCCTGCTCTGCCGCCAGGTTGTTCATTAACATTTGCCGCGCCCCAAAAGCTCCATCCGGCTCAGGGGTAAAGCAGCAAAGCTGGGCCAAGGTGGCAAAGCTGGCTACCGGCACACCTCCCAGCCCTTCTAGGCGCTCTCCCAAGTCGTGGACATGCTCCCTCACCTGCTCGTAATGATCTTTGAAAAGCTGGTGCAGCGGATAAAACTCGGTGCCCTCCACCACGAAGTGATGCTTTTGGTACTGCAAATACAGCCCCTGGAAGCTGGCCAGCAGGGCGTTCATCCCCTCGCAAACCGGCTGGGTTATCTCAGTGCCAAGCAAGACAGGATTGTCGCGCACGCTGTTGAAAGACTGGCGCAGGGTTGAAGTTTCGGACATAAAATTCTCCAGCACAAGTTAAGAGGAGCTGCGAATCCTAAACTGCCCGCCATAGCGGGCCTGGGATCCTTGGGTGTTTATCTCCAAGTCTAGCATAGTGCAGAAAATGGCTCTTGTGAATAACTCTCAATAAGCCCGTTGTTGCAGATCCCTTTGGAGTGGGATCAGGGCGCAGACAGATTGGCTCTTGGCTAGGTCAGTCTCCGGTATCGGAAGAAACTTGGCAGTAGGATCCGCCCTGAACTACCTTTGTGGGGCTATCGGCCTTAGGGGAAGAAGCAAGAAGCATGTCTCAGAAAAGCCCATCCTTCTTAGAGAAACTGACTGACCTAACCCGCCAAATTGTTGACCGTGCCCGAGGCATCCCAGAAGCTTCTGAATCTCTCGAGAAGCCAGAAGCCTTTAAGTCTTTCTGGAATTCGGTGTCTCAGATACTACAGAAGGACCTCCTAGAGGCGCAGACAGAGTTGGGCCACTGCAACATCCTGGTCATTGGCAAAAGCGGGGTGGGCAAGAGCACCTTGGTCAATGCAGTGTTTAGAGATGAGCTGGCCCGTACCGGTGTTGGCAGCCCCGTCACCCGCCACATTCGTCAGTATTCCAAGCCAGGTTGCCCAATCACCATCTACGATACACCTGGCATGGAACTAGACGGTGAACAGAATCAGCAAGTTCGCCTGGAGGTTTCCCAGCTTATCGAGGAGCTGCGCTTTAAGGATCCTGAACATCACATCCATGTTGTTTGGTACTGCCTCCACCACGAACTGAAGCGGTTGGAGGAAGTTGAACGCAAATGGCTAAAGGAGTTGGAACTCAAAGACGTTCCCGTCATCTTGGTCTTAACCCAATGCTTGGAATATCCCAATCCTGAAGAGAGCGAGTTTTTCCGGTATTTGCAGCATCAAAATTTGCCTGTCCGCTACATTGTTCCCGTTTTGGCCCGCAACAAGGCGATTACCCGGCAAATTACCATTCCTGCCCACGGGCTGGAGCACCTAATTGGCTGCACGCTAGAGCTTTTGCCGGAAGTGGCTCGCCTTGCCTTTATCCGCCAGCAATTGCTGCGGGTGGATCTCAAAGCCGAGGCTGCCTTTAAGTACGTATCAGGCTATGTGGCCAGTGCAGCGTTTATCGGGGCAGTGCCCCTTCCCTTTGCAGATGCCCCTCTGTTGGTTACAGCCCAAGCAGGCATGATTGCCAATATCAGCTTTATTTTTGGCTTCGAGGCTTCCCCTTCTTTTTACTACTCTTTGATAGCCGCTTTGGCAGGCACTACAATTACAACAGCAATCGGGCGAACGATTGTGTCCAACTTGCTGAAGATGATTCCCGGCCCGGGGATTGTAGGCAGCGCTATCCAATCCACTACGGCAGCCACCCTCACTCTCTCTCTGGGCCTGGCCTATATCGAGCTGATGAAGGCCATCGCCCGCGCCAAAATCCAAGGGATCCAGCTATCTCCAGAAGAGATGAAAGATATCTTTATACGCGAGTACCAAAGTTATGTTGCCTCGGGATCCAAAACTCTGAAAGATGACTTTTCATCCTAGCTTTTGCGTAGGTACTGAATCTAGGGCAGGGGAAGGTCGTGGGGTCTCAAACCCAAAGGTGCCATCGACCAGGTAGAGGGGGCGGCCTTTCACTTCTTCAAAAACGCGGCCTAAATACTCGCCAATTACGCCCAAGCTGATCAGCTGGATCCCGCCCAAAAACAAGATCATCACCGCTAAAGAGGCATAGCCAGGTACATCGGAGCCAAAGAGCAAGGTGCGGATGATGAGAAAAAGGCCATACAAAAAGGCTGGAACCGAGATCGCCAACCCTATGTAGCTCCACACCCGCAACGGCCAAGAGCTAAAAGAGGTGATGCCTTCTATGGCTAGGTTCCACAGCCGCCAGTAGTTCCACTGGGTTTTGCCGCGAAAGCGGGGGGCGCGATCGTAAAAAATGGCCGTTTGCCGGTAGCCCACCCAGGCAAAGATCCCTTTCATAAAGCGGGTGCGCTCTCGCAGCTGTTTAACTGCCTCCACCACCTGCCGATCCAGCAGTCGAAAATCCCCCGTATTGCGCGGGATCCGCACCTGGCTGAGTTGATCAATCAACCAATAGAAGCCGTTGGCTGTAAAGCGTTTTAGCCAGCTCTCCCCGCGGCGGCTGCGGCGCACCGCATAAACCACCTGATAGCCCTGCCGCCACTGCTGCAGCATCTCCGGGATCAGCTCCGGCGGATCTTGCAAGTCGGCATCGATGGGAACAACAGCTCGACCAGAGGCGTGATCGAGGCCGGCAGTAAGGGCGATCTCCTTGCCATAGCAACGGGAAAGGTTCACCACTTTGATACGGGGATCCCGACGATGGAAGGCAATGAGCTTTTCCAGCGTGTTGTCTTGGCTGCCATCGTTGACACAGATAATCTCGTAGGGGATCCCCAGCGGCTCCAAGGTAAGTTGCAGGCGTTCGAACAGGTGTTCCAGGTTGTCCGCCTCATTTTTGCAGGGGACAACAACCGATAATTCAACCAACTCAACCGGGGGCTCAGACAACATCGAGAGGTGTCAGAATCGGGATCCCGTAGTTGGCCATCATTGTGCCATCAGGGGGTGGCCGACATCTCCGCCACAATCGAGCGCAGCTCGTCTTCCGAGATGCGGTAGACCTCGTTGCAGAATTGGCAAACCGCTTCTGCCCCCTTGTCGGTGTGGATCATATCGAGCAACTCGTCCCGCCCCAGCATGCGCAGGGCCCCCTTCACTCGGTCGGAATTGCACTTGCAGTAGAAGCGGATGGTGCGCATTTCCGGCGCAATTTTCAGATCCAAGTCGCCCAGGCAGATTTGCAACAGCTCCCGCAAGCCGCCGCCACCAGCCAACATCGGGCTAAATTCTTCCACTTTGGCCAAACGGGCTTCCATCTCTGGGATCAGACTGGCCGGCGCCCCTGGCATCAGCTGCAACAACACTCCGCCGGCGGCGCGTACCCGCTGTGAGTCGAGATTTACTCCCAGAAGGACTGCCGAGGGAATCTGCTCTGAGGAGGAGAGGTAGTAGGTGATGTCGTCTCCCACCTCTCCCGAAACCAGCTCCACCGCGCTGGTGTAAGGCTGGCCATACCCCAGATCCCGCAGCACATGGAGGTAGCCATAGCGCCCAACGGCTTGGCCCACATCCAACTTGCTCTCGGCAGTGAGAGGAAGCTCAATGGCGGGGTTGCTCACATACCCGCGTACCGTGCCATCCAAGCCGGCATCCACCCAGATGTTGCCCAAGGGGCCATTCCCTTTCAGTTGCAGGTTAATCCGCGCCTGGCGTCGCTTCAAGTTGGCCGCCAGCAACAGGGCTGCGCTCATGGCCCGCCCCAAGGCCACTGTCGCCACATAGGAGAGCTTGTGCCGCTCCCTTGCCTCTTGTACCGCCTGGGTGGCCACCAAGCCCACCACTCGGATTTTGCCTTCTGCCGCCGTGGCCCGGATGAGGTGATCCGGCAGAGATGAGGGCGTACCCTCAGAAATACCTTTCGCTCGCTTCAATCGTTCTGACCCAGAGGCATCCGTCATCGCAACCTCAACGCATGTCTTAAACCAAGCCTGCAGGGATCCCCTGGCGACTCAGCCTTCATTCTAAGTGAGTCTAAGTGAGATTGTAGCCCCTCTCTTGCCGGACTTTGGGGAGGGAACTGCCCTGTCGGGGCGGGAATGGGACTGTCCCTTTTCTGGGAGAGATTTTAAGAAGTGTGAAGATCTGAGATGGCAGACGGCAAGCATATCGGAAAATAACTTGCGGGTATGCTCGTCATACTCTTTAAAAAATCGACTTGAGGATGGATATCCATGAGTGTTGTTACGAAATCGATTGTGAACGCGGACGCGGAGGCCCGCTACCTCAGCCCGGGGGAACTGGATCGGATCAAGTCCTTTGTTGCCTCGGGTGAGAAGCGGTTGCGCATTGCTCAAGTCTTAACCGAGTCTCGTGAGCGCATCGTCAAACAAGCTGCCGACCAGCTCTTCCAGAAGCGCCCTGACATTGTCTCTCCGGGGGGCAATGCCTACGGGGAAGAGATGACGGCGACTTGCCTGCGGGATATGGACTACTACCTGCGCCTGATCACCTATGGTGTCATTGCCGGCGATGTCACCCCAATCGAAGAGATCGGCCTGGTGGGTGTTCGCGAGATGTACAACTCTTTGGGCACACCCATTCCGGCGGTGGCCGAGAGCATTCGTCAAATGAAGCAGGTGGCCATGGGTCTGCTCTCTCCTGACGATGCGGCTGAAGCCGGCTACTACTTCGACTTTGTGGTGGGGGCAATGAGCTAATCCCTCATTGTTTTTGCCGCACAACCCTTTGCTGTTCGTCGATTTGGATTTAGGAAGCTCATCATGCAAGACGCAATTACTGCTGTAATCAACAGCTACGATGTTCAAGGCAAGTATCTGGACAGCTCGGCCATGGAGAAGTTGAAAGCCTTCTTCGCCACAGGCGAGCTGCGGGTGCGGGCGGCTGCCACCATCGCGGCCAATGCCTCCACCATCGTCAAGGATGCTGCTGCCAAGGCGTTGCTGTACTCTGATCTCACCCGTCCTGGCGGCAACATGTACACCACCCGTCGCTATGCTGCCTGCATCCGCGACATGGACTACTACCTGCGCTACGCCACCTACGCCATGCTGGCCGGGGATCCCTCCATTCTGGACGAGCGGGTGCTGAACGGGCTCAAGGAGACCTACAATTCCCTGGGAGTGCCCATTGGGGCAACCATCCAGGCCATCCAAGCCATGAAAGAGGTAACTGCCGCTCTGGTGGGTGCTGAGGCCGGCAAGGAAATGGGGGTGTACTTCGATTACATCTGCTCTGGCCTGAGCTAACTCCCGGCGTCATTGCCTCAGGGGAGGTGCATTCTTCAACGAGCACGGCGGGCGATTTGCCACAGGGATCTGGTGTGCTAGCTGAAGTACGCGAGCTTTCTGGGGTGAGTCGCCTGTTTTGCTGGTCAAGATAGCCCATTTTGTTGTTGAGCGGGGATCCCATATCATGCGCATGTTCAAGATCACGGCCTGTGTGCCCAGCCAAACCCGAATTCGCACCCAGCGGGAGCTGCAAAATACCTACTTCACCAAGCTGGTGCCCTATGAGAACTGGTTTCGGGAACAGCAGCGCATCCAGAAATCGGGTGGCCGCATCCTAAAGGTGGAGCTGGCCACGGGTAAGCCTGGGATGGACGTAGGACTGCTGTAGTTCCCCTATTCGTTCGTTGCTTTCCCTCGGATACTGAGAAATAGCCCTCTGCAGATCCGGTATGCCCAGCTCTGGAAGCTCTGTTCTTGGGGTTGGGGTAGCGGATCTGGCCGTTTTGTAGGGGTGGGGGTAGATGTTGCCTGATGTGCCGACCCGGTTGGAGCCAATCATCGCTGCCCACAACCTGAGCAAGGTTTACCCGGTGGCCGTCAAGGATCCCGGAGTGGTTGGCACCCTGCGCCACTTTTTTCGCCGCACCTATCGCCACATCCCGGCAGTGCAGTCCGTGAGCTTTCAAGTTCAGCCGGGGGAGATGGTGGGATTTTTGGGGCCCAACGGGGCGGGCAAGACCACTACCCTCAAGATGTTGACTGGTTTGATCTATCCGTCCGGCGGCACGGTGCAAGTGGTGGGTCATGTGCCTTACCGCCGGGAGCCGGCGTTTTTGCGGCAGATCACCCTGGTGATGGGGCAGAAGCAGCAGCTCATTTGGGATCTGCCGGCAATGGACTCTTTGCGCATCAACGCTGCCGTTTACGAGATCCCTGAGAAGGAGTTTCGGGAGCGGGTGGGGGAGCTGGCGGAGCTGCTCGACCTAGAAAGCAAGCTGAAGCAACCAGTGCGCAAGCTTTCCTTGGGGGAGCGGATGAAGGCGGAGCTGTTGGCGGCTCTGTTGCACCGCCCGCAGATCTTGTTTTTGGACGAGCCCACCTTGGGGTTGGATGTCAACGCCCAGGCCGGCGTGCGGCAATTTCTGCGGGATTACAACCGCCGCTATGGAGCAACGGTGCTGTTGACCAGCCATTACATGGCCGATATTACTGCGCTGTGCCAACGGGTGCTGGTCATCAACGCGGGGCAGCTCATGTACGATGGCGACCTCGAGGCATTGCTGGAGCGCTTTGCCCCCTACCGAGAGGTGAGGTTGAAATTGGCTCGCCCTTGCCCTGTTGCCCAACTGCAGCTCTATGGAGAGGTGCGCACGGACGGGGATCCGGGCAGCTGTGAGGCGCGGCTGTGGGTGCAGCGGGAGCAGCTCACCCAAACGGTGGCCAAGCTCTTGGCAGAGCTGGATGTGCTGGATCTAACGGTAACCGACCCGCCCATTGAGGAAGTGATCGGGCGGGTGTTTGCGGATGGGATCCCTTCGGCCAGCCCATAGGGTCATTTGCAACAGGGTTAGGTTGAGCGTGGGCTCCCTTCTTCCCCAAGAGGAGAGGGGCTGGGGGTGAGGGTCAGCAGCGAAGGATCCCAGCTTTGTTGGAAACGACTGGGATTCCCTAACCCTTCCCTCAGATCTTCTGGGCAGCAGCCTCGCGCTGGTCAGCCGTCGAGCGTGCCGCGTGCAGCGCAGAGTAGAGCTTGTTGAGGGCATTCATGTAGGCTTGGGCCGAAGCGACGATGATGTCGGTGTTGGCGGCATGGCCGGAAAAGATGCGGTCTTCGTGGCGCAGGCGGATGGTGACTTCCCCAATGGCGTCGATGCCGGCAGTAACCGATTGGACAGAAAACTCGATTAACTTGTTGGGGATATTGACAATGCGGTTGATGGCCTTGTACACCGCATCCACCGGGCCTGTGCCCACGGCAGCGTCCACCCGCTCTTCCCCTTCCGGGGTTACCAGGCGCACCGTGGCGGTGGGAGCCTCTCGATTGCCACACACCACTTGCACATGCTCCAGGCGGTAGAGTTCGGGCACCGGGCGAGTTTCGTCGTTAACAATCGCTTCCAGATCCAGGTCGGAGATTTCTTTTTTCTTGTCAGCCAGCTCTTTGAAGCGCAAGAAGGCCTTGTTCAGATCCTGCTCCGACAGCTCGAACCCCAGTTCTTTGAGGCGGGTGCGAAAGGCGTTGCGGCCCGAGTGCTTGCCCAACACCAAGGTGCTCGATTGCAGGCCGATGGTCTGGGCATCCATGATCTCATAGGTCTGGCGGTTCTTCAACATGCCGTCCTGGTGGATGCCAGATTCGTGGGCAAAGGCGTTGGAGCCGACGATAGCCTTGTTGGGCTGCACCAACATGCCAGTGAGGTTGGAGACGAGGCGCGAGGTGCGATAGATCTCCTGAGTTTTGATGTGGGTGAGGGGCTTCTCGGAGTCCACCGGCAGGCCGAAGTAGGGGTTGAAGTAGCTGCGCCGCACGTGCAGGGCCATCACCAACTCTTCCAGGGCTGTGTTGCCGGCCCGCTCACCAATGCCGTTGACCGTCACTTCCACCTGACGGGCGCCCTGCTTAATCGCTTCCAAGAAGTTGGCCACCGAGACGCCCAGATCGTCGTGGCCGTGCACAGAAAGGATCGCTTGCTTGATGTTGGGCACGTTCTCGCGGATGCCCTTGATCAGTTGGCCAAACTCCTCCGGCATGACGTAGCCGACGGTATCGGGGATGTTGATGGTTTTGGCCCCCGCCCGAATGGCCGCCTCGATGACCTGGTATAGGAACTCTGGGTCAGAGCGGGTGGCATCCATCATGGAAAACTCCACATCCTCCACGAAGGACTTGGCGTAGGCCACCATCTCTTCGGCAATTTGCAGCACCTCAGCGCGGGTTTTGCGCAACTGATACTTCAGGTGAATGTCGGAGGTGGAGATGAAGGTGTGGATGCGGGGCTTGGCAGCAGGCTTCAGGGCGGCGGCGGCGGCCTCAATGTCCGGCTTTAGGGCACGGGCCAGGCTGCAAATCACAGGGCCATCGGGGGTTCCCACCTGCTCGGCCACCTTCTGCACGGCCTCAAAGTCACCAGGGCTGGCATAGGCAAATCCCGCTTCGATGATATCGACGCCCAGCCGGGCCAACTGCCGGGCAATGGCCAGCTTTTCTTCGGTGTTGAGGGTGGCGCCGGGGCACTGCTCCCCGTCTCGCAGGGTGGTGTCGAAAATGAGTACATGATCCAAAGCTTGGCCATCAAACCCGGCGACCGCGGCAGCATCCATAACGGTTACTGGGATAACGAAACACTACCTCATTATTCTGACATTAACTGGGACATTAACTGGCAGGGGTTCTAGCCTTGTTTGGGGAAGATTCGGGTGGGCTCTGTTGAGACGTCATTGGGCTTGGGTCTTGCAACCTTTCCCCTGGGATCCCCAGCGGCGGCAGGAGATGGGGGAAGGCAGATCCCGAAGGCGCAGGCGAGCAGTTGTTCATACTCTTTCTCATCCCTGAGAGGGTGTTCCCAGCGGCCTTCTGGGGTGGTCTCGATCCACTTAAAAGAGCCATTGGCGCGGGCGGTGAGGGTGACCCGTCCGGTCGGAGTGGCCAGGGTGCAAAGGCGCAGCCGGGTAAACATCGATTCTGGCGAAGTTTGGTGAAAGTGGCACATGGGCTCGAACTCCTGCAGGGAGCGTGGGATCCGATCCAGAAGAAATAGAGTTTTCCAGGTGCGATCCGGCTGTTCCTGCTGAATGAGCCAATAACGGCAAGCAGTGGGATCCCCTGGCCAAGGGGTGAGGCGGTAGCGTCCTTCAGCCTGGGCTTGAATCCCGGGATCCCCCAGCCGCAACGGCTCGCGAAAGGCCTCCCCATACCCCACATCTGCCAGCCAGGCTTCATCGCCGATGTTCACCTGCACAGCCAAGTGGTCGCACTCAGGTCCAAAGCGGACATCGGACTCCGTCGGAGTAGCGCGAACGGCGCGGCTCACCTGTCCTGAGAGCAGGTGTACCGAAAACCCCATTCCCTGCAAGGCAGCGGCCAGCAGGCTGTTCAGCTCAAAGCAAAAGCCGCCCCGCCGCTCTCGGACGATTTTTTGGAACAAGAAATCCCGCTCCAGGCAAATGGCGCGACCCCGATGAATGTCCAGATTTTCAAACGGCACCCGCAGCAGGTGGGCTCGGTGGATCTGGCGGAGGGTTTGCAGGGTGGGCTGGGTGGAGCCAACGTAGCCGATCCGATCCAAGTAGGCCCTGATTTGGGAGGGGGTCAGTGGCTCTAGCATCAGCACAGAAACCGGTTGGCTGCCAAGCAAGCTTTTGACCTACCCTAGCCTTGCCACGAATCCCCGGCCAGAGCCAGAAGAACAGTTCACTGGAATCTGAAAGACGGCATCTTTTCCCCGGAGCCGATTTTTCTGTGGCTGTAGGGATCCCTGATGAGTAGGAGATGGGCAGAGGATTCTGGTGGACGGCCAGGCCCAAGCTTGCCCAAGATGGTTTACAAGACCGTCCAAAGCAGGTGGGAGCGCTACCGATGGCTGCTGCCCAAAATTTGCCCTCCGATGAGCTTTTTCCCATCACGCTGAAGCTCTTTGCCGTCTATCAAGAAGTAATCGGACAAACCGAGATGCGCCTGCAGGTGAGCCCTGGTACCACCGTCGGGCAACTGTGCGATCAACTGATCCAGCGCTACCCCAGCTTGGCTCCTTGGCGCTCCCAAACCCGTTTCGGTCTCAACCTCAATTTTGTAGCTGCCGACACCCACCTATCGGCGGAAGACGAAGTCGTCCTGATCCCTCCGGTCAGCGGGGGCTGAAAAGGCACAGAAGGAGAATGCTACGATAGCGGCAAGAAAAAAAGAAGGCGAAGCGTTACATGGCAGAATACACTCGGTCGATTTCCTTTTATGGGCGGGAAATTGACATCAATATTGGGCTGATGGCCCCTCAGGCAGGGTGTGGGGTTTGGCTGACTTCGGGCGAAACCTCGATTTTGGTTACCGCCACACGGCAGCCAGGCCGGCCTGGCGTTGATTTTATGCCCTTGTTGGTCGATTACGAAGAGCGCCTCTACGCAGCGGGGCGGATCCCAGGGGGATATCTGCGGCGAGAAGGCCGGCCACCGGAACGGGCCACTTTGATCTCTCGCTTAATAGACCGACCCATTCGTCCGTTGTTCCCGGAATGGCTGCGGGATGATGTGCAGGTGGTGGCCACCACCCTCTCTGTAGATGATACGGTGCCGCCCGATGTGTTGTGTATTTTGGGAGCCTCGTTGGCCATTCACGGTGCTCGCATCCCCTTCAACGGCCCGGTGGCGGCGGTGCGGGTGGGCTTGGTCAAGGATGAATTTATCCTCAACCCCACTTATGCCGAAATTGAGGCGGGCGATCTGGATTTGGTGGTGGCCGGCTGTGCCGATGGCGTGATCATGGTGGAAGCCGGGGCCAACCAACTGCCGGAAAAGGATGTGGTGGAGGCCATCGAGTTTGGTTTTGAGGCCATCCAGGAGCTGCTCAAAGCCCAACAGCAAGTCCTGGCGGATCTCAACATCACCCCGGTAGAGCTGCCCCCTCCCCCCAAAAACGAGGAGCTGATTGCCTTTGTAGAAGAGCAGGCTCAGGAGGGCATTCGCTCCATTCTCAGGCAGTTTTTGGACAAGACCAGCCGGGAACAGCAACTGGAGGAGCTCAAGGCCAAGCTGGAGGCCCAAATCCAGGAACGGCCAGAGGGGGATCCCTTGCGGCTCTATCTTCTGGAAAATCCCAAGGAGTTGGACAACCAGTTCAAGGCTCTGCTCAAGAAGCTGATGCGCCAGCAGATCCTGCAAGAGGGGGTGCGGGTGGATGGGCGCAAGCTGGACGAGGTGCGACCGGTCTCTTGCCGGGTGGGTTTGATCCCAAGGGTTCACGGCAGTGCCTTGTTCAATCGCGGCCTCACCCAAGTCCTTTCCATCACTACCCTCGGCACCCCCGGCGATGCCCAGGAGCTGGACGACTTGCACCCGGTGGATGAGAAGCGCTACATGCACCACTACAATTTTCCGGGCTTTTCAGTGGGAGAAACGCGGCCTTCACGCTCGCCGGGACGGCGGGAGATTGGTCATGGGGCGCTGGCGGAGCGGGCCTTGGTGCCGGTGCTGCCCAAGGAAGAGGAGTTTCCCTATGTGGTGAGGGTGGTCTCGGAAGTGCTCTCCTCCAACGGCTCCACCTCGATGGGATCCGTCTGTGGCTCCACTCTTTCCCTAATGGATGCTGGGGTGCCGATCAAAGCGCCGGTCAGCGGGGTGGCCATGGGTCTTATCAAGGAGGGGGACGAGGTGCGCATCCTCACCGACATCCAGGGGATCGAGGACTTTCTGGGCGACATGGACTTCAAGGTGGCCGGTACGCGGGCGGGGATCACCGCTCTGCAAATGGACATGAAAATCACCGGCATCACCGTTGACGTGGTGGAACAGGCCATCCGGCAAGCCAAGGCCGGACGCGAGTTCATCCTCGACAAGATGCTGGAGACCATTGCCGCCCCTCGACCCCAGTTGGCCAAAACAGCTCCCCGTCTGCTCACGTTCAAGGTGGATCCCGAGGATATCGGCAAGATTATCGGCCCTGGCGGCAAGACGGTGCGCGGCATCACCGAAGCGACGGGGGCCAAGGTGGACATCAGCGACGATGGCACGATCACCGTGTCTTCCTCGGTGGGGGGGCAAGCCGAAGCCGCTCGGGAGATGATCGAAAATCTGGTGCGGCGGGTGGAAGAGGGGCAGGTGTATTTGGGCAAGGTGACCCGCATCATCCCCATCGGCGCTTTTGTGGAGTTTTTGCCCGGCAAAGAAGGCATGATCCACATTTCGCAACTGGCGGAGTACCGCGTCGGCAGGGTGGAAGATGAGGTGGCTGTGGAGGATGAGGTGGTGGTCAAGGTGCGCAGCATCGATCACAAAGGCCGCATCAACCTCACTCGCCTCGGCATTAGCCCTGAGGAAGCAGCGCGGGTGCGCAACCATCACCACTGAGGCTGCGGTTTTCCCCCAGCAACGGGGGGGCCAGGGATCCCCTCGACAGCCGCCGGCAGCGGCCAAAATGGCAGAGAAAACTCCATCGCGACAGCGGTGCGGAGCGCTTTTTAGCTGGCTCGCGTCTGCACTGCCGTTCGTGTGGTCGCGTCAGCGGTGCAAAGCCCTTTGCAATATGCCGGATCCCGTCCCTCCCTTTCTCGTTGGCCAAGGCTATACTTCTCCAGCTCGACTGTCCCCCTCCCGGCGGCGGCTGGGCTGGGCCTTGGCTTGGGGCTTGGGTTGGGCTGCTCTGCTCAACCTTTCCGCTCAGCACCCTTTGTTGGTGCGGATGGAGAGCGACGCCCAGGAGTGGCTGTACGCTTGGCGTGGCCCTCAGCAGCCTTCTCCCGAGGTGGTGATCGTCGGCATTGATGGTCGTATAGGACTCGATCGCGACAGCGGTGCGGAGCACGTTCCCGCTAACGGGAACAGCGGACAGGGGGAAAGCAATGGCCGCACCAGTGGTGCAGAGCACCTTGGCCAACATCAAGTTGACTTCCTTCTGGAACGGGCCAACTACGCCGGCCTGACGTTGCGTCTATTGGAAGAAGCCAAGGCCAGGGTGGTGGTGCTGAACCTGCCCAGCAGCTTTGTGGTGCCGCAAAACCTGGGCAACGAGAACTTAGATGCCCCTCTACGTCAGGTGGTACAGCGCTACCCAGATCGCTTGGTCTTGGCCACCCGCAGCAGCGAGAGCTTTGGCCGCTCCGAGATTAACATCTACAACCATTTCCTGCCCTTTTCTTCCCTGCGGCTGGAGTACTTGGTGCCGCCAGAGCATGTGCAGGGGGTGGTGCAACATCGGGTAGACAGTGCCGGGATCCTGCGCCAGGCCCAGCTGCGGGGGCTCTACCTGCGCCGCGACAGCCAAGAGGAGCAGATGTTCGCCTCGGTCGAGGCTCTGGCTTTTGCCAAATACGACCCGGAGCGGGCCAGCCGCTGGTTTCGAGAACGGGGTTTGCAGCCGATTCAATTCAACCCCCTCGGCTCCCAGCACGGGATCCCCATCATCCCCATCGAACGGGTTTGCCCTCCAGCTGTTCTCCAGGCAGGATCCGGGTCTGTTGCCCCGATGATCAACCCCAGCCAAGCCTGCCGCGGCCAAGAAGGGATCCCTCCCCTCGATCCCGAAGTTGCCGACCAATTGCGGGACAAAATTGTCCTGGTGGGCTTTGTGGGCGGCTATCCAGAGACCTTCCCGGTGCGGACTGCGGATGGATCCCAGATTGCGGCGGTGGAGTTGCAGGCGCAAATCCTCTCCAGCCTGCTCACCGGAGAGGTCTACCAATCTGTGCCAGAGGGGGTGGCGGCTGCGGTGGTTTTGCTGCTGGGAGTGGGAACGGGACTGCTCTTGGTGCTTTATCGTCCCCCCCTACGTTCGCGTCAGCGGTGCGGAGCACTTTTGAGCCCTTGGGGCTGGAAGCAACAGCAGTTTCTCCTGCGGCCTGTGGTGGGGCTTGCCGTTTACGAAGGGTGGGCTGTGGCCCAGTTTCTACTGGGGCGTTGGGTTTGGCCTCTCGTCTTGCCGGCCCTGGCCAGTGGGCTAACGGGGGTGAGCCTGCTGCTCACTTTGGTCATTGTGGAGAATCAAGAACGGCTCTTGGCCCAGCAACAGGAACTGGAGCGCCTGCGCCGAGCCGAACAGGAGGCCGCCATTGACCAGGCTCGCAAGCTGCTCTACCGAGTAGCCACCGACATTCACGATCGCGAGCTGCAGGAGCTGAAGGTGGTGATGGACAACTTGGAGAGCTTGCAATGGCAGCAGCACCAGGGAAAAGCTCCCGATCCCACCGTCTACGACCACCTGCTCGAGCAACTGGAGAGGATCGGACGCGGGATCCGGAATCAGCTCAACGATGTGCGCACCCTAGCCGCCAAGCTGCGCATCTCCCCCAGCTTGCGAGAGGGGTTGCATCGCGGCATCGAGATCTATCTGGACGAGCTGATCCAAGCGGGCAGCCTGACGCTGTCTGTGGAGCGCCAACTGCAACCTCTGCAGGAGCCCAACACCGGTGAGTGGTTTGATCAGCGAGAAGACATCTTGCGCTTTTTGCGGGAGGCCATCGGCAATGTCATCGCCCATGTACAACCCCCCAAAGGCAATGCTTCCTTTGTCAAGGTGTCGCTGGCCCAAACGGAGCGCCACTGCTGCCTTTCCGTGGTCAACGATGGTATCGAGTACGCTCCCGGCCTCAGCGGCGGCTACGGCAGCAAGGCCATGAACACCATCGCCCGCTATCTACCCAAGGGATCTTGGCACCGCACCCGCACCCCGGAAGGCCATACCCATGTCGAGCTGCACTGGGAGATGCCGCTCTGAAAGACCTACACAGCACTGAACAGAACAGATTTTTGCTCAGCGCTGTTGCTTTCTTCCTGCTTCAGCAACCCTTGACTAGCGGTAGGTTTTAGACCTACCACCCCGCCAGAGGAGTCTCCACAGGCGTTAGTTCCCCCAGAGCTTGGGGTACATTTCAAACGGTAGCTGGGGTCTAGAAACATAAACCTAACCACCCGCTCTCTGCACACTCGCACAACTGCCTAGCGTTTGCACATCAGGTTGTAGAGAACTGTGCAGCAAAGTGAGGACTCCGTCCCACTATCGCGAACAGTCAATCGGCGATTAGAGACAGCCCTCTTCCTAGGAAGCGTTCTTTGGCCTATCGGCCCAGGGATTGCAGCCAGCCGAGCAGGGTGGTACCGGACAGAGCTTCAAACAGGATCAGGGCAACAAAGCCGATCATCGCCAAACGCCCGTTCAAGCGCTCTGCATATTCGGTGAAGCCCACGCGGGGGGTGCTGTCCACATACATTTCTGGCTCAATGGCGTAGTTGTTCAGCCGACCACCTTCTTCGACGACAACGGAGCGATATCGGGTCATAGGGTTCTCCTTGTGCTTTCTTCACCAGCGTAGCTCGCTTTGCATAGGATTGTAAAGTTTTATTTACAACGTTGTTGACGCCCAATGTTCCGAGCTGCCGGGCAGAGTTCAACCAGGCCAGGAACAGCCTGTAAGCAGGGTTGTGGCTCTTGTCCCAGTACAGGGGAGCTGATAATAGCAAGGGGACTGGAGGACAACCATGTCGGTGCTGGAACAGTTAAATATGCTGCTGGATGGCCAGCCGGTGGCCAGCTTGGCGGTGCTGGAGCAGGGATCCCCGGCGGTGTCGTTGGTGCCTTTTGTGGTGCAGCGGGATCCCTTGCGCTTTGCCATTGTCATCAGCGATCTTTCTGGCCACACCCAGGCTTTGCGGGCAGATCCCCGGGCCGCGCTACTCATCCACGAGCCGCCTACGCCAGGGGATCCCCGCAGTAACCACGCCCTGCCGCGGGTGATGGTGAGCGGAGAAGCCCAGTTTCTCAGCCGCGAGGAGGCGCAGGCGCAGGGGTTTGAAGCCCTCTACCGCGCCAAGTACGAGATTGCCGAGATGATCCTGGGCTTGGCGGATTTTCACTTCTGTCAGATCATCCCCAAAGCTGGCAGCTTCATCCAGGGGTTTGGCCAGGCATTCCGGCTGAGGGGCCCCAACCTGGATCAACTGGAGCACCTTGGTCGGGCGTAGATTATGAGAATTCCAAGGGCAGCCCGCGCCATCCTTGAGCCCAGGGAAGCTCTTGCTGCGCCGCTTCCTAGCTCCCCTCTTCTGGGGGGAGAGAATGGAGTCCTTTCTCAGGTTTTCGGGTGGGATCCCGGATCCAGTCCAACAGCAGCGGGTTGACCAGCTCGGGGGCTTCATCCTGGGGGCAATGGCCGACCCCCGGCAATGGGATGAACCCCACCACGCAAGGAAACTCTGCCAGGGCCCGCCCCAGAGCAATGGGTTCCCAGGGATCCGCTTCCCCCCACAAGATCAAGACGGGACAGGTGAGCTGAGGCAAGAGATCTTCAGCCAAAGGCCCCTGAGAATAGCGCACAAAGGCCAAAAAGACCTCTGCCGCCCCCGGCTCCAAAGCGGGTTTGAGCAAAAGCTGGATCAGCTCCTCGGTAACCGCTTCTTTGCGCCCGTAGGCTTGGAGGAGGATATTGCGAATGGCCCTAGCCTGGGCCACCTGAGCAAAGAAGAAACGACCAAAGGGGGGCCACCCCAGCAGGGATTGCAGCAAAGGGGTAAACTGGCGGCGCAGCCAGGAGACCTGGCCCCGTTTCCGCTCGTGCAATAGCCGCAGCGAGGGATCCAACATCGCTACCCCTAAAACCTGGGCTGGATCCAGAACCGCCGCCTGCAAAGCCACGATGCCCCCAATCGAGTTGCCCACCAGGTAGGCCGGCTGGCCCATCACCTCCCGCACAAAATCGGCCACCAGGGATCCCCAGGTCTCAAAGGTGTAGGGCAAAGGGGATCCCGGCAGGGGCTTGGCGGATCCCCCAAACCCCAACAAATCGACCGCATACACCTGACAGTGCTGCCCCAGCTCCGGCAAATTTTTCCGCCAATGGTCGCTGCTGGCCCCGAAGCCATGGATCAGCAACACGGCTGGGCCTGTGGATCCCGACTGTTGGTAGCGAATGGGCTGGTCACGCCAGAGCCAGCGATGCTCTGTGTTCGCGTTGGCGCTGCATGGCAACATGGGGGTGCAGTGTAGGTTTGAGTCAGCGTTGCGATCCTAACCGTTCGCGACAGCGGGACAAAGTCCTTGTGATCGGGGCAACTGAGAGTACTGGCGGAGGGTGGCCCCCTTCCACCCGTTGGCGCACTTGAATCGAGGAACAAGGATCGGCCTTCCTCTGAGTTGGGTGATCCCAAGGGGCACCACCAAGCGGCTACAACATCCCATCTCAAGCTTCCGGGAGAAAGTGGGCAATACTGGCAGTTGAGGGGTTTGCGGTAGGTCGGCTTTGATTTGGCTGGTTGGCCTCAGCTTGTTTGGCAGCGCTTTTTGCCTCTTTTGGGGACAGTTGCTGCTGGGCAAGTTGCTGCTGCCGCTGTGGGGGGGATCCCCCCTGGTGTGGAATACCTGCCTGGCCTTTTTTCAGGCCACCCTGCTTTTGGGCTACCTGTGGGCAGACCGGCTGGGGCGCGGCCTCAATCCCAGGATGGGGGTGCTGATCCACGGGATCTTGCTGCTGGTCGGGCTGAGGCTTCTGCCCTTTCAGCTGGGGATCCCCGGCCAACCGGAAGGATGGTGGCCCCCTCTCGCTCTGTTGGCAAACTTGACTTTGGGAGCTGGGGTGCCGCTGTTTCTCCTGTCGGCGACGACGCCGTTGCTGCAACGGGGGTTGGCGGCAAGAGGGGTCGCGGGGCAACGGGAGGCTTTGGATCCCTATTTTCTCTATGTGGCCAGCAATGCCGGCAGCTTGGGCGGGCTGCTGGGGTACCCGCTGGTGTTGGAGCCTCGTCTGTCTTTGGCTTGGCAAACTCTCCTGTGGACGGGATCCTACGCGCTGGTGGCAGCCCTGGTGCTGCTAAGCGGGGTGGGTCTGCTGCTCAGTCGCAACAGCGTTGCGGAGCAACAAGAACGCGGGGCAGATTCCCAGGGATCCGGCGCTGCTCCGGGGGATTTGACTGTTTCCTGGCGAGAGCGTTGGCGCTGGGCGGGTCTGGCTTTTTTGCCGGCGGGCCTGTTGGTGGCGGTCACCACCTTGTTGACCACCGACGTGGCGGCAGTGCCCCTGTTGTGGGCCATTCCTCTGGGGATCTATCTGCTGACACTCATGCTGGCTTTCGGGGGGATCCACCCCAATAAGGGGGTTTTGGGAACGACAGCTCTTCTGGCCTGCGGGGCGGTGGGGGTACAGGTCTTGGGCTGGGTGAGGCCGGGTTTTTTGCTTTTGCCGCTGCATCTGACCACCTTTGGGCTGGTGAGCTGGGGCTGCCACAGCCGGTTGGCTTGCCGTCGCCCGCCGGTGGAGCAGTTGACGCAGTTTTACCTGTGGCTGGCTTTGGGGGGGAGTTTGGGGGGAATGTTCTCTGCCCTCTTGGCACCGCAGGTGTTTGAGACGGTGCTGGAATATCCCCTGTTGCTGGGGATGTCGCTGGCCGTGCTAGGGGCGCAGGGGGGGCGGGTGGGCCTGTGGCTGGGGCTGGGGCTGCTCCTGCCTTTGCTGCTGTTGCACTTTCAACCGCAGGCGTTGCTGCAGGTGGGCGCTGGGGTGGGTTTGGCGTTGGGCTGGGCGGTGCTGGCGCTGTTGGTGTCAGGGGAGAGCCGTTCACAGCAGCAGAGCGGAGCCCCTGGCTGGCAGGCCAAGGTCGGTTGGGTGGGAGCAATGGCGGGGTTGGTTGTGCTGCTGGGGCAACCCTGGCTGCAGCCGGGACTGCAGGTGATCCACAGCGAGCGCAGCGCCTTCGGCCTCAACCGGATCGTGGAATACCAAACTGAGCAGGGATCCTTCCGCAGCCTTCTGCACGGCACCACTCTACACGGCAGCCAAAACTTGGACCCGGAAAAAGCGCTGGAGCCGCTGACCTATTTTTCTCGGTCTGGGCCGGTTGGGCAGGTGTTTGCGGCGTTCAGAGCCCAGACTGTGGATCCCACGCCCGCCATTGCGGTGTTGGGGCTGGGGATCGGCACGTTGGCCGCCTATGCCGAGCCAGGGGATGAGTGGACGTTTTTCGAGTTGGATCCCACCGTGGCCGATTGGGCGGGGCGCTATTTTTCCTATCTCCGGTGGGCCCAGACGCGGGCGCGGGTGCAGGTCATCCTCGGTGATGCCCGGCTCAGCCTCAAGGGGATCCCAGAGGGCAGCTATGACCTGATGGTGATGGACGCCTTCAGCTCTGACGCAGTGCCGGTGCATTTGCTCACGCAAGAGGCTTTGGCCCTCTACCTCAGCAAGCTCAAGCCCCACGGCTGGCTGCTCTTCAACATCACCAACCGCCACCTCGACCTGGCACCGCTGTTGGCTGGCCTGGCCGGATCCCTGCAGCTTCACGCTTGGCACCAAGACCACCGGGATCTCTCCCCTGAGCAACGCCAGGCGGGGCTGGCCCCTTCCCACTGGGTGCTGTTATCGCCGCGCGACGCTTCGACGACCGCCTCAGCAGGGCGGAGCCCTTTGGCCCAAAACTCTGGAGTCCTGCAGGAACTGGATCCCTGGCAGCCCCTTTTGCCCCAAGCCGGGGATCCCGTCTGGCGGGATGACTTTTCCAACCTGCTGCAGGTGATCCGCTGGCCTTGGATCCCTTTGCTAAAGGGTATCCAGATCCCCAGTTCTGGATAGGAATCCGGCTGCTATCGCTACGCGACCCTTCGGCAAACGTGTTAGCGTTGCGGAGCAGAAAAGTTAAGGAAATCTTTACAACTCGAAGTTGGTATGAGTTATGATTGTTTGCAACGTAACTGATGTCTGCTCGGGAGTCCGGCCCATGTCTCCTCTACAAGCCCTCACTGGCAATCCTCAAACCACCATGGCTGAAACCTCTGCGGCTCGTTTCGTGGCAATCGGGGGCAGCTTGCGGCCCAATTCCCTGACGTACCAGGCGCTGGAGGTGGCGCGGCGCGAGTTTGAGAAGTTGGGGATCCCGTTGCACATCCTCGATCTGCGGCAGATGAAGTTGCCCTTTGTGGATGGCTCGGAGTCCTATGCGGATTATCCCGATGTGGCAGTCCTACGAGCAACCATGAAGCGGGCGGATGGGATCATCCTAGCCAGCCCGGAGTACCACGGCGGCATCAGCGGCAGCCTGAAAAATGCACTGGATCTGTTGAGTTTTGAGCAACTGGAGGGTAAGGTCTTTGGGTTAATCAGCGTTTTGGGCGGCGAGAGCAACAGCAATACCCTGAACCAGATGCGCTTGATTGTGCGTTGGGTGCATGGCTGGGTGATCCCAGAGCAAATCGCCATCGGTCGGGCTTGGAGCGCTTTTGACGAGCAAGGCAATCTCAAAGACGAGAAGCTAAAACAGCGCTTTCAACACTTTGTCCAGAGCTTGGTGACCCATACTCACAAGCTGCGCGGGATCCCAGTGGTGAAGCCTTCCTGAAATTACAGTCATTCCAAACTAGATTGAGACACTCTCCAAGCGTTCCGCGACCAACCCCAGGGAAGTTAGGAAGCCATGAAGGACGGCTGCAGACAGACTACACTGGGGCTGGGTGAGAGATGAAAACCAAATCTTTCACTGCGTCGAGGATGGGGCGAACGCCCGACGTCGAGAATCCCTGCCCCTTGGGGCGGAGAGTATGCCAAAGTTGTTCCAAACAGCAACAAGTCCGGGCTCTCTTCTTCTCACCTGTTGCCTCAGCGTTGCCCAGCAACAAATAAGGCTCAGATCCGACGGAGATCTGGCTGAGAGGGCATTGACTTGCAGAGGAACCCGCAGAATAGCTCCACACAGGTATGGTTCAGTCTGTTCCCCCTCATTCCGATAGAGCTGGGCCAATATCTCCCCTGGTGGCCCTGCAAGCAACCTTGCAGCAGATGCGGGAGCAGAGCGATGCCAACACCCTCGTTCAGCTCACGCTGGAGTATGTCAAGGCGGTGTTTGGGGCGCCGCTGATCTGGCTGGCCTTTTACGACTATCCAAATCACCAGTTGGTGGGCCAGGGGGGAGTGACCCTTCTTGAGGATCAAACCCTACTGCGAGCGGTGCATCCTCTACAGCCGGGGGAGATCCTGGAGCAGGTGGTGATCGAGCAGCGACCGATCAGCCTGCCCGACCTCTCTCAGGAACCGCGCATGGGCATTTGGCAGCGGGAGGCCAGGCGACTGGGCGGGATCCAGGGCTGTTTCATTTATCCCTTCTCGGCCTACGGCCCGCTGTCGCGAACGGCAGTGGGACGGCGGCGCTGCTTGGGGATCCTGATGTTGGGATCCCAAATGTGGGGGGTTACCACCCATGAGGACGAAAAGGCTCTCTTGGGAATTTTGCTGGGGCAGTTGGCAGCCTCTCTGCAGGAGTTGGAAAACGCTTGGCAGCAGCAGACCGAAAAGCGCCTTGAGGATCCACTCCTGAGGTTGGGAACGGCGATGCGCCAGGCGGGATCCCTGCAGGAACGGGTCAGCTGGGTGAAGCAAGAGCTACAGTCTTTCCTGGGCGCCGTCCACATTCAGGTGTATTGGCACGAGCGCGGCCAGGGGCAGTTCGTCCCCCATGGAAGCGCCCCCAAAGCTGTTGGCAACAGCGGGGGGACGGAGTCCTCTCAGCCCCCTGTTCCCAAAGGGGCTAAAGTCGGAGCAGGGCCGACAGGAGAGGTCAGCCTTTCGCTGCGGGAATTGGGGGACATGTACTACACCCTCGCCGATGGCCAGGTGGTGGTGGGCGGCACAGGGACGACTCGCTCTGAGGTTCCCCCCAAGCTGATGCAGCAGTTGCGGGCCCAGGCCGTTTTGGCGGCCCCGATTTTGCTGGAAAAGGATCTGCTGGGGTTCATCTGGGTGCAATCGGATGTGCCCCGTACCTGGCAAGCCGCTGAGCGACAGTTGGTAGCTGCTGCCGCCAATGGGTTGGCCTTGGCTGCCCCCCTAGAAAATCTGGATCGCCGCATTCGCCAGTTGGCCGATGACCAAGAGTTTGTGCAACAGGTGGGCCGCTCGCTTTACAACCCGGCGGAGCTGCAACAGGCTCTCCAGCAAGCCGTTGTCGGCCTGGCCCAGCGCCTGAAAGTCGGTGCAGTGGCCGTGTTGACGGTGGATCCCGACAGCCCCATCCCCCGCCTCTTCTACGAGTACCGCAGGGAAGGCAAGCAGACTTTGCCACAGCAGCTCAGCCCTCTGAGCGACCAGGACTGGCAGGATCTCATGCGCAGCGAGGTGGTCGTGGCAGAAAACTACGACCAAGATCTGCGCCTGCTCTCTTGGCGGCAGGAACTGGCAGGAGTTCGTTCCCTGATGCTGACCCATACCGGGGCCAACACACCCGTGGAAGGGCTGCTCTTGGTGTTGCATCCCCAGCTACGGGCCTGGAGCCGGGAAGAGCGGCAACTGCTGCGGGGGATTGCCCAACAGGTGGGGGTGATCCTGCGGCAAATTCGGTCAGAACAACGCCGGCAACGACAAGAGCAGTTGCTCAAGGGCCTGATCACCACTTGTTTAACCTTGCAAAACTCGGCCACCTTGTCAGATCTGTACACCACTACCACTCGACAGACGGCCCAATTGCTGGGGATCCCTCTGGCGCTGGTGGTCAGTTGGCAGCCGGGGGAAAGCCGGGCTCAGCTCCAGGGGCCTTTTACTACCGCTGCCGGGACGGAGACCGGCCCCACCGAGATCGACCTGCAAGATCCCCTACTGGCCTACGCGCTGCAGTCGGCAGAACCTCTGCCGCTCACCCAGGAGCAGATCCCCCCTGCCAGCCGCACTTGGCTCAGTCGCGTCAGCGGTGCGGAGCACTTTGCTGCCGGCCTGGGATCCTGGCTGCTGGTGGCGCTGGGGGAGACAAACTCCTCGCAGGCGGGAGCTTTGGGAGTTTTGATCTTGGGGGCAGAAGCGGGCAAGGTTTGGGATCCCGACGAGCGGGCGGCTGTGATGCTGATCGCCCAGACCTGCGGCTGGACGCTGCGGCGCTTGCTCTGGATGCAAACTTTGCAAGAGCGGCAGGAGGTGCTCAGGGAGTTGAACTGGTACAAGCACCGCCGCCTGCTGGATATGCAGAATGCCCTTCTGGACAGCCTGCACCGCCTGGGTCAGGTGCCGGAGATCCCCGGAGACGAAGCCACCCGCTGGCAAAAAGTAGTGGAAATTGGCAGAGGGCTGCGGGATCTGACCGTCTCCACAAGGCCGTTGTTGCAGTCGGAAACTTGGCAGGTGCAGCCGCAGTCGCGGTCGGTGCCCTTGGCAACCTTGGTGCGCAAAAGCCTGCGCCGAGTGGAGGCCCTGACCCAAAAACGCAAGTTATGGCCGCGGGCCCATGGGGACATGAGCCTTACCATCCAGGGGGATCCCGAACGACTGGAGATGGTGCTCTGGGAGGTGTTGACAGCCGCTATTTTGCGCAGCCCGGAAGGGGGGCGGCTGGATCTGTGGAGCCAAGCCAGCGTTCGCGATAGCGATGCGGAGCCCTTTGGCTATGCAGAGCTGCTGGTGGTGGATCAGGGCAGCTTCGACCCTCACCTGATGGCCGCCCTTCAGTTGGGGCCAGAGCAGGTGATCTACGCAGATCCTCTGCTCAAGTCGCCTCTATCGGTAAGTCCTGGTCTGGAACTCAGCCTGTGTCAACGGGTGGTGCAGCGGATGGGGGGCCAGCTCTCCTTTTACCTCTCTTCCGATGGGCGTTGTGTCTCTCGGCTGCTCCTGCCGATGGGCAGCGACGAGCCCCATCCCCCTGGGTAGGAAAAAGCTGTGTTGCCGGTCACCTTAGGGGGACAAGGTTCTGAGCAGCCAAAACAGGGGCAGTAGAGCCAGTAGGCCGCGATCCAGCCGCCGCAGTTGTAGGCGGTGCCAGCGCAGGGGATGGTCTGGGCCGGTCAGCCCACGGGCCTGCATTGCCATAGCCGTCTGTTCGGCACGCAGGAGCAAGTTTTCAAAAAAGCGCTCCACCAAGGCCAGCAGGGTTTGCATCCCGCCCCGGAAACTCAGGGATCCCCAGCGCACATCCCGAGTTCGCACCGCCCGCGCCAAGTTTTGCACCTCTTCCATCACCAAAGGCAGAAAGCGCAGCGCCAAGGTGAGGGTGAGAATTACTTCGGCAATCGGCCATCTCCAACGCTTGAGAGGCTGCAACCATTGGCCGATCCCCTCGGCAATTTCTTCGGGGGCCGTGGTCAACAGAAACAAATGGGTAGCGTAGAGCAACGTAAAAATGAGGGTGCCCAGCCGCAGCGCCACCGATAGAGAACGGCGGGAGACCTGAAAGGTTCGTCCCAATAGGGAAAACTGAACCAGGCGGTAGCGATAAGGAGTTTGCCAGGCACGGGTTTGCGCCCGCCAGGCACGGTTTGGGGATCCCTGTTCTACGGCCAAGTCGAAGTGCCCTGCACCGCTAACGGGAACAGCGGGGATCCCGGTCAGCCCATAGCCCACCACCTGCATATCCTGCCGTTGCGGTTGGGGAAAAACCCCCAATCCATCCGGCGCCAAGCTGGTGATCCCAAAGGTGAGCAGGCTCAGGGCCAGCACCAGGGAGAGTTGGCCCGACCAAACCCGGCGCGGCAGACGGGCCGCCACAGTTAGCAGCAGAAGAGCCACCACCACGGCCAAGCGCCAACCATTGCCGGCCAAAATGGGGCTGAGGAGAAAGCTGAGCAGCCAGGCCAGCTTAACCCGCGGATCCAGGCAATGTAGCCAGGTGCGAGGCTCTTCCAGATAAATCCCCAGCGGGGCATTGCGCAGAATATCCACAACAGTTGAGAAGGAAGCAGACTATACCCCTTAAAAGGGCGGGACCGAGAACTCCGTCCCCGTAGCGCGGTCGCAGCAGCGTTGCGGAGCAATAACAGCTGGCAGCAAGGGAGAGCTAGAGCCGTTCCACCAGACGGGTGGAGCCCGACTGGGCGGCGACCCATCCCCCGGGCGCGCCATCTCGCTCAATGCGCAGCCAGACGGGCACCTGTCCCTCCCCAGCCTGCACCTCCACCACCCGCAGCAGGGCTTGGCGTGGGGCTGTCCCGACAATGGCTCCCGTCAGGCTGGGTTGCTGGCGAATGTTGAGGCCATCGTTGGAGACCACCCGCACCTGTTGTACTCCTTGCCACTCCGCCAGAGGGCCGGTTAGCTCAGGCGGGGGAGTGAGTTCCGTCTGGCCGGGATTGTCGTTCGCGGAGGCGTCGCGTAGCGATATGTCAACCGGCGGCTGCTCAATTTGCACCTGGGGTTGCTCCAGCGGTGGTGCCGGCGGCGGCGTGAAGAGGCCCCGCAACATTTGCCAGATGACCAATAGGGAGAGGATGCCCACACCGACCACCCCGGCCATTCGCGCCAGCGGTGCGGAGCCCAAACGAACGCCAGCGGGAAAGGTAGGACGCTTACGGCCCCCCAAGCGGCTGCGGCGGTAACGCTCCACATCCTGCAAACCGATCGCGCCAGCGGACCTTAGGCCCTGGACTCCGTCCCCCTGAGGGGAACGGTCTTGGGCGCGTTCGCGACAGCGGTGCGGAGCACTAGAACTCTCATCCGCAAGAGCAGAGACGCCCGCCTTGGGGGTGCTGCGGTAAGAGGGCAAATCCGAGAGGCGCGGGGGTTCTGGCACCCCCTGTTGCCAAGGGGCGGGTGGGCGATACAATTCCTGGGTTGGCTCAGGACCCACCACGGCAGGCAAATGAGGTGGGGGATGGGGGGCTTGTTCGCGACAGCGGTGCGGAGCACTGGGAGAGAGCATCCCTGCCGGCGGGTCTTCGCGGCTGGGCATTTCGTCCAGGTAAGCTTGTACTTGGGGGTTGTCGAAGTAGGCTTGCAACGTCACTTGGGCGGCTTCCAGACCGCGGAACTCCGGGAACACCTCCTCCTGAAACCATTTTTCTGTGAAGCGGCACAGACCCGGCAGATGGTCGGGAGAACCGGCGGAGTGTTCCTCAATAAATTGCAGGGCCTCTACTTCCTGGGTGGAGCGCAGATGGGCGAGCGCCTCTTCGGTCTGCCCCAGCAACAGACTACAGATGGCTTGCTCCAGGTGTACATCTTGCCGCTGCGCCAGACGAGCCAGGTAGCCGCGAGCACGCCGCACCAGGGCCGGACGATTTTCCAGATAACCTGCCGCCAGCAACACCTGCACGGCCAAGTAGGCGGCCACCATCGAGGGACGCTCAGCCTCCTGCTCGAACAGCTCTTGCTGTTCTTTGAGGGTGAGGTGGCGACGTACCCGTTGGATAAAGCGCAGGAAATCTTCGGTGCTGAGGCCAGAGCCATCCTGCCCCACCCCCTCGATGCCGCCCCGTTCGTCCAGCATGGCTTTGAGGAGAGCCAGTCCCTGCTGCCGCTCCCCATTCGCATCAGCGGTGCGGAGCACAAGAGTCTCTCTTCCAGCTTGGGCGGGAGCACTTTGGCTGAGGAGTTGCAAAATGCGATAGGGACGCAGCTTGCCCAAATCGATACGGATCTCCGCTTGCATCTGCGGAAAGGCCTGATACTCCTCCAGCTCCGCCAAGCCCGCCTGTAAAGAACGCGCCGCCTCTTCGTAGGATCCCTGTTGCCAGGCTTCTCGACCCAGTTCCAGACGAGCGATGGCCCGCGCCAAAATGGCATCGGAACGAGCAGGGTGGCCCTGCTCCAACAGGTGTTGAGCCAAGTCCAACGCAGCCTGGTACTCTCCGGCTTCGCAATACAAGCACAGCACTCCCGGCAAGCGTGTTTCCTCCACCGTTAAGGTGGGATCCGTTGGCATGAGGTGTTCGTCGTAGTTTCGTCGTGCCTCAGGGTTCAGCAGCACAGAAGCCGCCTCTTGGATCATCTGGGCGCGAGCTTCCACAGCCTGTGGCGAGAACCCCGACAGCCAGGAGCGCTCGCCCGGCTTGAGATCGATCCGCTCCCGGTATGCCTGTTCAATCTGATGCTCATCTGCCCGTGCCGACAGCATCAAAACCCGATAATAGTCGAGGGGCACCCGCACCGTCATGGTTTTTGTCCGCGCTCTCCTGTTCGTGCCAGCGGGACGGAGTCCTTGGACAACTTACCCGCATCGACTTAACTGTAGTCCTTTTCGTGGGTAAAAGGGATCCCCCCTCGGGAATCGCTGCTCCGCCCCTACCAGTTCCAGCTACCCGGCTCTCCTTTGAAAGGGCCTACGACCTTTGAGGTGATCCAACCGCCGTAGAAATCTCCGGGTTGAGGCCGGACTCGTTCTCCACCTACCCGGCACTCCTGCACACGGCCTGGATAAAAGGCAAGGTAGTCGCGGATGGGCAAAAACGCCGGGCTGGGATCCGGATAGCTCCAGGCGGCATCTACGGCTGTTTGGGATCCGACCTGAACTGTCCAGTAGCAGGCAGCCCCTTTGAACTCACAGAAAGAGGTGCGAGAGCTGGGGCGGAGATACTGCAGTCGAACGTCGGTGGGGGGAATGTAGTAGGTGGGCGGGTGGCTGGTTTCCAGGACGCGGTAGCAACGGCGGCTTTGGGCAATGAGCTCGCCATTGAAGAGAACTTCCACCAGTTCTGTGGTGGGCTCCAGACGAGGTGGGCGCGGATAGTCCCAGACAGATTCTTGTCCTGGATGGGGAGAAATCGGTTGGGGAGACATGGGTCAATATCTTCAATATCTAAAGCAGACGGGTGGCCTCCAGCAGTTTGGCGTACCGGATCAGCAGCAAAGACTGTTGCTCCGGCAGCGGCTGAATAACCCCCTGCTGCTGCAGACGGCTCAGTACCGCCAGGGCTGTCTCCCGGCTAACTTGGCTGATATCGGCCAAATCCTGGGGGGGAGGGTAGACAATGCGCATCCCCTGGGGGGTCTTCTCGCCAAAAGCTTCCGCCAGTTGCACCAGCGTATGCACCACTCGCAGCGGGGGGCTCTGCTGGTCAAGATCCGCCTGCAAGTTGGCCAGGCGCAGGCGACGGGAGAGGCTGCAGGCCAGCTGGTAACACAGTTGCGGCTCCCGCAACATCAGCGCTTTGAAGGTTGCCGCCGGGATCCCGGCCACCCGCAGCGGGGTTAGGGCCAGCACATCTCGCGAGCGGGGAGCTTCGTCCAGTACCGCCATTTCCCCTACCCAAGCGCCCGGCCCCAGCAAGGCAAGGGTTTTGGTGCTGTCTTGCGCCCGCAAAGCCCGCCGCACCTTAGCCCAGCCGGCGAGGATCAGATAAACTACGCTGCCCCAGGCATCTTGCATGAAGAGGGCCTGTCCCGCCGGGATATCCCGCAGCTTGACCTGGGATCCCAGCCATTGCAAGGACGTTGCCGAAAGTTCGGCCAACATGGGTACCGCCTTGAGCTCGGAGAGGACGGCAACAGGAGCATCGGAAGTCATGGCGGGTCGGACGTTTCACCATACCGCAAGCCCACTGTAGCCCAGTTACCAACTCAAGAGCTATCCTGCAATCCACCACCCCGCCATGTGCGCCAAGATCTAGTGAGGAGGTGGTCTTGCTGTGGAGTCTTGCCGGTATGGCCCTCAGAGCCTCTAGAGCTACCCTGCGGTTGAGGGTGGGGGGAACCCAAACTCTGCCATTTCGTCTGGGCAACAGAGGTTCTGTCTGGGAGGGGATCCCTCCGCTGTTGCTGTTGTTACAACCTATGGATGCCTATGGATGCTGCCCTCAGCGACATCAGTGGCCAGCGCTGGTCGGTCTTGGTGAAGAACGTGCCTGTGCGGCCCGAAAAGCTCGCTGATGTGGATCTGGTGCTGCTCTGTCAGCAGGGATCCCAGCCCCATCGGGAGGCTTTTGCCGAGTTGATGCGTCGCCATCAGGCCCATGTGGACAAGGTGCTCTATCATCTTGCCCCGGACTGGCAGGACCGGCATGACTTGGCCCAGGAAGTTTGGATCCGGGCCTACCGCCACCTGAAACGCCTACAGGAGCCGGCAAAATTTCGCAGCTGGCTGGGGCGGATCGCCACCAACCTGTTTTACGACGAGCTGCGCAAGCGCAAACGACAGCAGCAGCCCCTTTCTCTGGATGCGCCGATTCAGATGCGGGATAGCGAGATGGAGTGGGAGCTGCCCAGCGAGAGCCCCAGTCCCCATGAGCACCTCGCCACCTGCGAGTTCTACGAGCGATTGCACCAAGCCGTCCGCGACTTGCCGCAGGCCTTTCGCCAGACAATCCTGCTGCGGGAAATTCAGGGAATGGCTTATGAGGAAATTGCCGAGATCACAGGGGTGTCTTTGGGCACTGTTAAGTCTCGCATTGCGCGCGCCCGCGCCCGCCTACAATCCACCCTAAAACCCTACCTTAATGGTGAATGACCATGGTTCGCGGCAACCCCAACCCCGACCCCAGGGATCCCCAGCAAGAGCTGCCGGTGGTGGATGAGCGCTTTGAACAGTTGAGCGCCTACTTGGATGGGGAATTGTCGTCTCAAGAGGCGCGGCAGGTGGAAGATTGGCTGGCCAGCGATCCTCAGGCGCGGCAACTGTACAGCCAACTGGCAGCTCTGCAGGCCGGTTTGGCCAATCTCAAGGCCCCAACCTTGAACTCCACCCAGACGGAGCTGTTGATCAGCCGTGTGTTCGCCGAGCTGGATCGGCGGCCAATGCTCGACCTGGGCTGGCGGCAACGTAAGGGCACCCCTTGGGGACGGGTGGCAGCGGCTGTAGTGGCCTTGGCAGGGGCGGGCTGGGTGGGATGGCGTTGGTCTCATCCCCAGCCTTTGGTATCGCTGGAAGATCCGCCGGTGCGCGTGGCCATCGTGCCTGCCTCTGCTCGTGTTGCCCAACGCTATCTTTTCGAGCCGGGGCAAAAGCAAGATGCCTACTCGATTTTGTTTGAGACAATCCCCAACCGTGGATCTCGCCCCGCCAACGCGACCAGGGCCGAGGTGGGCTGGGAATGACCTGAGCAGGCTTGAGAAAGACTGAGGAGCGCAGGGTGGAAAAAGCAGTTCGCTGGGCTTGTGGGCTAGGAGTCTGCCTTTGGCTATGCAGTCTGGGATCCCTGTCGGCCCAGGCAGATCCCAGCAGTAGCCATCTGGCAGCGCCGTTCGCGCCGGCGGGACAGAGTCCGAAGGAGTTGCACTCCTCTCCCAGCGGACAGGAGCCTGCCCCCCAGCCCACAAACCTGCCTTCACCCGGATCCCGTCTCACCCCTGCCCCCGATCAAAACCAATGGGCCCCTCCCAAGACGGAGCTATCGCCCTTTCCGGACTTCCCCCTTCTCAAGGAGTTGGATCCGCCCCCGCCAAGCTTGGCCGACCTGGGCATCCATTGGGATCGCTTGGCCCTGCTGCCGGATCCCGAGCTGGCAGAGGAAATGGATGTGGAGTTCAGCCGCCGTCTAGCCCGCCTAAACCGGCAAATTGCCAACCAACAAGAGCGCCTCTACCGCCTTTTGCAAACCTGGGACTCCGACGAGGCCGATATCCGCCAAATTCAGGCCCAACTGAGCCAGTTGCGGACAGAACGGGATCGCCTAGCTCTGGAACACCTGTTGATGCTGCGGCAGTTGCAAGAGAACTTCGCCCTACCTCTACCCGACCGCTCGGCTGCCAGCTCTCCCTGAGGATCCCTTGGGTTCAGGCTATGATTGAGCAAGGGCAGACGCAACCCCCAACGGAGCTGAGCGATGGCCAAAGTGCCCAGCAACCCAGACATTGAGCAATTAGCTGCTGCCATTGGTAAAGAAGTTTACATCGATGTGGCCCGCTGGCATCTTTACCTGCGCGATGCCCACCTGCATACCCTTTTGGCGGAGCGACTGGCACCCCAGGTGATGGCAGGCAAGGTGGATGAGGACGCCGTCACAGAGATCTTGCAAGGGATCCCGGTGAAAGTGGGGGGTGGGCGCAAAGAATTGCCCCTGGCCGATCTCCTGCCGATGCAAAGCCTGCTTAACCTGCTGGACGTGCTGGAGGAGTTCAGCCGCAAATGGGCCCAATAGAGACCAATAGAGAAAGGTAGAGCGGTGCATCATCAGTCTAAACCTATGCGGCCTGGCCCCTGGCTCAAGCTCGGCAGCTTTGTTTCGTTGCTCTGGCTGTTGTCGGCTTGCCAGGGAACCGAGTGGGGAGAACAGCTAGAGCGCGCTGTACGCCCAGTGGGCCCGCCCACAGCCCAATCTGAGCCGCTGGCACCTCCCTCGCCTCAACCTTCGCCGGGATCCATCCCACCCTCTATCTCGATCCCCACTGCTCCCGCCCCCTCTTCACCTCTGCCCAGCCAGGACAGCAGCCGCTTTACAGACTTGGAGCCCGGATCTCTGGTGGCCCGTTCGGTGGGATACCTAGATCGGTTGGGAGTTTTTGCCGATATCTCCAGCAGCGAATTTCAGCCGCAGCGCAGCGTTCGTCGCGGAGAATTTGCCCGTTGGCTGGTGTTGGCCAACAACGCCATCCACGCCGATGAGCCCAGCCGGCAAATCCGCCTGGGATCCCCCTCGGAACGCCCCCTCTTTTTGGATGTGCCGGAAGAGGATCCCAACTTTCGCTACATTCAAGCCCTGGGAGCTGCTGGCTTAATTACCGGGGATGCCAATCGAGAGTTTCGCCCCAACAGCCTGCTGTCGCGGGCAGAGTTGATCCGCATGAAGGTGCCTCTGGACTTACCTCCCGGCCAGATCAAGGGATCCCGAGCGGAGCTGGAAGAGCGCTGGGGGTTTACCGATGCGGCGCAAATTCCTCCTGAGGTTGTTCCTGCTCTGGTAGCGGATCGCAGTCTGGAGAATGCCTCCACCGTGCTGCGCACCTTTGGCCCCATCCGCACCTTCAACCCCTTCGAGCCGGTCAGCCGCGGGGAAGCTGCCATTGCCTTATCGGCTTTTGGGGAACGAACAGCCCAAGACGCCCTACCCCAGCCGCCAGCCCTGCCAGACCCAACCCCTGAGCCTCAGCCTTCTCCCCCTGCCGCAGAACCGCAACAAACGGCCTCTCCTGAGCCGGATCCCACCCCTGCCTCTCCCTCGAATGCCGTTGATGAGCCCTCTGCGCCGGCCCGCCCCCGTTCCTCGGAAGTTGCCCCAGGAGAGGGCAGGATCGTTACCCCACGCCAAACCCAACCCTGAGGTGAGAGGGATCCCATTGGCGTATGCTGTTGGGCTCTGTCAGCAGATAGAACGCCTCAGAACCCCAGCAGGGATCCCTGCTACGGCTCTTACAAGGAGCAAAAGGAGCCATAACAATAAAAACTATCCCTAACTCCCTTCGGGAGAGGGGCTGTACAGCGCAGAGGACTTCCGCCCCCATTCCCCAGGCGGCTCTAGCTCTTGCCAGTCCCCTGAGCGCCCCTCTGCTGGGGAAAACCCTTGCCGCCCATAGCCTATAGAATGGGGGAAGCCAGCCTTGGAAAACCTGCAGGGATCCCAACTGTGTCCGCCATTGTTCCTGAAATCCGTTCTGCCGATCTGCTGCGCTACACCGTGATTGGGTCGCGGCGGCCCAGCGTGTACTTTTGGGCGGTGGCGCTGACGGGGGGAGGGCTGGGCTTTACCTTGGCCGGCCTTTCCAGCTATCTCCACCGCAATTTGCTCCCCTTTTCCGACCCCGCCAGCCTGGTGTTTATTCCCCAGGGCATTGCCATGCTCTTTTACGGGGTGCTCGGATCCCTGGCGGGGCTATACCAGTGGCTGAGTTTGTATTGGAACTTGGGAGGCGGCTACAACGAGTTCGACCGGCGCACGCAAAAGATAACGCTGGTGCGCCAGGGCTTTCCGGGCAAAAACCGTGAAGTTCGCCTAGAGTATGACTTTACCGAGGTGCAGAGCCTGCGAGTGGAGCTGAGAGAAGGGCTCAATCCTCGCCGAGCTATCTATTTGCGGGTGAAAGGACGCGGCGATATCCCCCTCACCGGAGTGGGTCAGCCACCCCCCCTAGCCGAGATCGAAAACCAAGCGGCAGAGATCGCCCGCTTTCTCAACGTCAGCTTAGAGGGCATTTGATTCCCTGGGGCATCATGCGCTGTGATCGCACCCTGATGGCCGCGTGAGGGATGTGTGCCCTACTACGAATGGGTGACCAACTACATTGCTGTAATCGGTGGGCGCTAATGCGGAGGCCTTGAAGAGATCCCGGATCCCTTTGGGGTGGGGAGACCCTCTTCTGGATTAGAGTCCTTTCAAATTAGTTCAAATTAGATTGAGACTAGGTTGAGACGCTCCCCAGGTGTTTCGCGCTGCAGCCCTTCTTCCAGAGGGAGAAATGACCATATCTGCACAACTGAAGCGCGCGCTGCCGAGCGTCGCTTTTTAAAACCTCGGGATGGAGAGCATCTCAAAAACTAGCCTTCGCCAGCTTGAGGAGAGGAACCCAGGGATCCCTCGACTGCCACCTGAAGTCTTGCCGACTCTGGAAGGAAGGCTTGTGCGGCTGGGAACCCCAAGAACGGGCTTTGCTCTACCGCCTGGGTGGAGAGGGTAAAGAGGGGATTGGAGAGGATCCCGGCAAAGATGGTAGCCACCAAAGTGAACACCAAGCCCACCCGCAGAGCCTGCATGCCTTCCGCCTGCCAGTTGGTCTCGGGGTAATTCCGCACCGAAACCGACATCTCCTGCGGCTCTTTCACCACGATGGTTTTCACCACCCGCACGTAGTAGTAGATGGAGATGACGCTGGTGACCAACCCCACCAACACCAAGGTATAGGCCCCCGCCTGCCAACCGGCCCAGAACAGATACAGCTTGCCGAAGAAGCCCGCCAGAGGGGGCAATCCACCCAACGAGAGCAGACAAATGCTCAAGCACAGGGTGAGGAAGGGATCCTTTTGGTAGAGGCCGCTGTACTCGCTAATTTCATCGGTGCCGGTCTTCAGGCTGAACAGGGTGATGCACAAAAAGGCCCCCAGGTTCATGGCCAAATAGACCATCAAGTAAAAGATCAAGCTGGCATAGCCTGCCTCAGTGCCCGCCACCAAGCCGATCAAAACAAAGCCCGCCTGACCGATGGAAGAATAGGCCAGCAGCCGTTTGAGGCGGGTTTGGGCAATGGCCACCACATTCCCCAGCACCATGGTCAAAATGGCCAGCACCGAGAGCACCGCCCGCCACTCTTCCGTCATGGCCGGAAATACGGTGGCCAGAAAGCGCACCGCCAAGGCAAAGCCTGCTGCTTTGGATCCCACTGACAAAAAGGCCACCACCGGCGTTGGGGATCCCTCGTAGACATCAGGAGTCCACTGGTGAAAGGGCACTGCCGCCAACTTAAACCCGATACCACCAATGCAGAGCACCAAAGCGATGATCCCTGCCAAGCCGGCATCCCCCATAGAGGAGGCAATGGCTTCCAGCTTCGTTTGCCCACCCGAAAGGCCGTAGAGCAGCGACATGCCGTAGAGGAAAATGGCCGTGCTGCTGGCCCCGATCAAGAGATATTTCAGGGCTGCCTCCGAAGAACGGGGATCCCGCTTGGTATAGCCGGCCATCAGGTAGCTGGCGATGCCCAGCGTTTCTAAAGATACAAACACTAGGATCAAGTCCGTCGCCCCGGAGAGGAACATGCCCCCCAAGGTGGCCGTGAGCAGCAACACATAAAACTCGCCTGTGGGCGCTCCGGACTGAGAGATGTAGCGCTCCGCCATCATCACGGTCAGTACCGCCGTCCCCACCACCAGGCCACGGAAGAGAATGCTGATGGGATCCGCCGCAAAGCTGCCCAAGAAGCTCTCCAACTGGGGCTGCTGCCACTGCAACACCAAGGTCACCAAGGCCCCGATCAAGCCAAAGATGGAGAGGGCCGGAAGACTTTTGCGCGCCGCCGAACCACCGACCAAATCCACCACCAAGACGAGCAAGAGGGTGAGGGTAACCACCACTTCTGGCCAAATGGCACCGGCATACAGGTTTCCGGTTGGGGCAAAGACATCCATAGGGGAAGACATGAAGACAGATGAAGGGGATCCACAGCCAGCATACCGCGATTTCCGGTCTCTCTTTCCGCTTCCGGCATCTCTTCTCCCAATCGTCTCCATCAGCACTCTCAATCCACGGGCTCAGTAGAGCTTGGCGCTGGAGGTGAGCACCAACTTCAGGCGGGCGTGGATCAGATCCAAGTCCGCCAGCCCCAGGTCGATCTCCCCATCGATGACGATGCCGGTGTGGATCAGCCGATCCAACAGTTCCAGCACGGATCCCTCGCGGTGGGGTTGTCCGGGGTAGTAGTCCCCCTGGCGGGGCAGGAGGGTGCCCAGATCTCCGAGCTCCAGGTTCAAATCCGCTGGGTCGATCTCCAACAGGCTGCAGATTTGTCGAATTTGCTCCCGCAAGGCTTGTAGGCTGCTGCCGGCCCGCTCAATCTGCTCTGCAGAAAGGCGCTCGGCCTCCATTTGCCGCACCACCTGCGCCTCCATCAACTGCCGCAACAGCTCCACCAAGGTCAGCACCAGAGAGGCCAAACCGGCTTCCGGGCGTTTCCGGCCAGGGGTGGGCCGAGCCTGGCTCAAGTCTTCCGAGCTGGCGGGACTGATAGAAAAGCGCGGCGGGGGAGAAGGGGCAATCCAACGGTCAAAGGGCTGGCAAAGCTGTTCCAGGCTGAGCAAATGGAGACGGGGATCCCGAGCGGCCTCTTCCCTTTCCTCTGGTAGGTTGTAGCCCCAGTCGGCCAAAAACAAGAGAACCTGCTCCAGCTCCGGCACCCTCTGCACCTGGCGCAGCGTTTGCAGGCGATCCTCCACAAACCACAGCTCCTCAGCCGGCAGTTGGGCGGCAGCCAGTAGCCGCTGTAAAGTGGTGGCCTTGGGGGCGCGCACCTCCTTGCCCAGAATGCGGTGGCGCGGCAGTTGGATCCCTGCTCGGCCCAAGAGCTGCTGGATGAACCGTCCCTCTTTGGTGCTGAGGATGGCCAAGCGCGGCTCCCCTGCAGCCTGAACCTGGCGTAGCCAAGCCGCCACCCCCGGATAAAAGCGGTGTAGCCCCAGCCACCCCTGCAGATCCTCTTCAATCCAACGATCCCGCACGCCATCCAGCACTTGGGCCAAACCTAGCTCGGAGACCCCCACCTGCTGCAACAACCGCTGCCGCCAGCTGTGCCAGTCTTGGCGCAAGTCCTCCTCCCGGATCCCTTCCTGTAGCCCCCACAACAACAGAGGCATCTCCCAGCCGGTCTCGATCAGCGGGCGCAGACGGTCGAAGGCAGGACGCAGCGGCTCTAGCTGAGCAGGAGCCAAGCCCCACACCTGAGCACAAACGCGGCAGGAAGAGGCAAAATACTCCGCCCGCCCATCGCAGAGCACACCATCAAAATCCAGAACCAGAATGCGGGGGGACATTCGCCGGGGCCTAGCGAACTCCATACCTGAGTCCCCCTGGGGGCAAGTTGCAAAAATGGGGCCAGAGGCCAAGTTAATTTAACCAAACTGTTCCACCCGATTGGCCCAACCTAATTGGATTCCAAGATGCGAACCGACTTGATCTCCACCGGTTTCAGGGGGCGATCCTGAGGGTCAGTGGGCGCAGTTGCAATTTTATCCAAGACATCCTCTCCCTCGATCAATTGCCCAAAGATCGTGTAGTTGGGCGGCAGCGGATAGTCGGCGTGCATGATAAAAAACTGGCTGCCGTTGGTGTTGGGGCCAGCATTGGCCATAGCCAAAGTGCCGCGGCTGTAGGGACGTTGCACCGGCCCATCGGGAAAGCGGTAGCCCGGCCCACCCCGCCCTGTACCCGTGGGATCCCCACCTTGGATCATGAAGCCCCGAATCACGCGGTGAAAGATGACACCATCGTAGAAGTGGTCGTTGGCCAAAAAGACGAAATTGTTGACGGCGAGGGGAGCTTCTTGCGGGAACAGCTCCAGAACCATTGTGCCGGCGGTGGTCTCCATCGTGGCCGTGTAGGACTTGGCCGGGTCGATCACCATCGGGGGGGGATTGTTGTAGGTTTTCACGGGTTTGCCCAAGTGTTGTGCCAGGAGCAAATCGCGAGAAGAATGCAGGCGGGCCAAAACAGGGAGAGCACTCAACCCCACCCAAAGCACCACCATCAGCACAGCTAACTTCACCAGGCTGGCCAACTTAGATCGCGCACGCACAATTCTTGCAGGAAAGCTCCATCCCCATCGTACCAGGATTCTGTCCGAGCTTAATCTTCCCCGGACTTGGATGGAGACTTGGCTCGCCGCACCAGCCAATAACTTACCGAGAGGGCCAACGTCGCTGCCCCCAAGCCAATGAGCTCCAACCCCCCCAGCTTCTCGAAATCGAAAATGATGATCTTGCGGGCCACCGCGATCAAAGAGGTGACGATTACCAACTCCACCTGTACCACTTGCTTTTGCAAGTAGGCGGTGATGTTCTCTAGAATTTCCAGCGCAATCAAAAAAAGAGGCCGAAGATCTCGATTAAAGTGGTGGAGAAAAACCCAGTTGGCTCGGTCAACAAATCTGCCACCAAGAACCGGGCCAAGTCCACCACTGCTACTACGATTAGCCCGATCATCAAAATTGAAAGCAGCTTCGAGATCAGGCTTTCCAGGCGGGTGATGGCCCGCAAAAAGGGATCCTCCTCTTCTGTCTCGTGGGGATTGTGCAACAGCCACTTGAGAAACCGCATCGCCAACTCCGACGGGCCCAAACCCCTGTGTTCTGGTCTCAACGACAACATTATCCGTCCCAACCGTCTTGCCGGGAAGCAGGCAGGGATCCCTTGGGGCGATGATTGCGACACCGCTCAGAACAGTATTTCACCTCCGACCAACAGTCGGCCCACTTTTTGCGCCAGGTGAAGGGTCGCTGACAGGTGAGACAAATCTTGCTGGGCAAATCCGATTTCTTCCGTTGGCGTGGCATGGTGCACTGCAAAACAAGGTCAACTCTGTAGTCAGTTTAACAATCCTACCGGATGCTGACCGTTACCATCACGGGGGTGCTTGGCCTGCGCCCCACCTTAGCAAAAGCTAAATTCTGAACCTTCTGAGAAGAGAAATCGAGTAGCCTCTTGAAATCCGGCGAGATCTCTGCCCTGTGTCTGCAGGGATCCCTGAAGGAAGTTGGGTTTGCTGAAAGGTTAGCCGCCTCCATCCTGTACTGAGTAAAGTTCTTAACACCCGCTTGTGAACTTGAGCTTGAGTTTGTATGAAATCTCAACCAAATGGGACGAATGTAGCTGTTCAGAACTCTCCTCCTCCACTGAAGCGGGTTGAGGTACGGCTCAGCAAACCCGGCAACCGAGCGACCCAAGCCTCGCTTTCGGAAGACTCAGTGGGCGTATTTTTGCGGGAAATGGCTCGCTACCCACTCCTCAATGCCGAGCAGGAAGTGAAATTGGGACGGCTGATTGCAGAGGGGGGAGCCGCCGGGGAACGGGCGAAACGGGAATTGGTTAGGGCCAACCTGCGCCTGGTGGTCTCGATTGCCAAAAAGTACTTAAATCGCGGTGTGCCGTTTCTGGATCTGATTCAAGAAGGCACCATCGGCCTGATCCGGGCCGCAGAAAAATTTGAGTACGAACGCGGCTACAAGTTTTCCACCTACGCCTACTGGTGGATTCGCCAAGGAATCACCCGCGCCGTTGCCAATCAGGGGCGCCTGGTGCGGATCCCGGTGCATATGGTAGAAAAGCTCAACCAGGTGAAGCGGATCCGGCGGGAGCTGACCGAGACCCTAAACCGTCGCCCCACCCAAGCGGAAATTGCCGAAGCTCTGGAGATTTCCCCCGACAAGCTGGACGCTCTCTTAACCCTCTTGGAAGCCGGTCGCCAAACCCTTTCGCTACATACTCCGGTTGGCAAAGAGGAGGATAGGGAGCTGATGCAGCTTATCGAGGACGCCAACGGCCCCACTCCCGAATCGCAAATGGACTTGCACCTGCTGTCTGCCCAACTGGAAGAGATGCTGGAGCAGCTCAGCCCCCGAGAGCAAGAGATTCTCAAGCTCCGCTATGGGCTGAAAGATGGCCACCTACACACTCTCTCCGAAATTGGTCAGCTTTTCGGCCTGTCTCGAGAGCGCGTCCGACAAATTCAAGCACGAGCCATGCGCAAACTGCGCCATCCACGCCGACAGGAAATTTTGGCAGATTGGATGACCTCGTTTTAGGCAGTAGGCCACGGCTGCTCCACAGGCGAAACCCAGGATTCCGCAGCAGTTTATGTTCAGCAAAGCTCTGCAGAACCAGGACCAGAGGCGTGCCCCCACTTTTGGACAAGGGATCTGTCAACTAGCCCATCTTCTGCAACTGCAGGGGGTGAGGCTGAGGGCGGCTGCGCAGGGCAGCTTCGATCAACCCCAAAAAGAGGGGGTGGGGGCGGTTGGGGCGGGAGCGAAACTCCGGATGGAACTGGGTGGCGATGAAAAAGGGGTGGCTGGGCAGCTCGATAATCTCCACCAAGCGGTTATCCGGCGAGACTCCGCTGATGATATAACCAGAGTCCAGAAAAAGGCTGCGGTAGGCATTGTTAAACTCATAGCGATGGCGGTGCCGCTCGTAGATGATGGCCTCACCGTAGAGCTTGGCCGCTAGGGTATTGGGCATGATGCGACAGGGATAGAGGCCCAGCCGCAGGGTTCCTCCCAGATCTTCCACATCTTTCTGCTCCGGCAAGAGGCTGATCACCGGGTGGGGGGTATCGGGGTCAAACTCGTAGCTGTTGGCCCGCTCCAGATGGGCAATGTGACATCCCCAGTCGATCACCGCGCACTGCATGCCCAGACACAGCCCTAGGAAGGGAATGCCTTGCTCGCGCACGTAGCGGATGGTAGCCACCTTGCCCTCGATGCCGCGATTGCCAAACCCCCCTGGCACCACCACTCCATCCACGCCGGAAAGCAATGCCTCTGGTCCCCGCTCTTCGATCTCCTCAGAAGAGATCCAGCGCAGCGTGACGCCGGCATTGAGGGCCAACCCGGCATGGCGCAGGGCCTCGGCCACCGAAAGATAGGCATCCGTAAGGCGCACGTATTTGCCGACAATGGCAATCTCCACCTGCTCTTGGGGGTGGTGCAGCCGCTGCACCAGGAGCTCCCACTCCCGTAGATCTGGCTGCTGCGGATCCAAGTTGAGAATCTCCAGAACCCGCTGCGCCAACCCCTCCTGCTCCAGCACCAGAGGCACGTCGTAGATGCTGGGGGCATCCTGCGCCTGGATGACGCATTCTACCGGCACGTCACAAAACTCGGAGATCTTCTCCTTGATGCTGCGGGGCAATGGCTGTTCGCAGCGGCACACCAACACGTCCGGCTGGATGCCAATGGAGCGCAGCTCCTTCACCGAGTGCTGGGTAGGCTTGGTTTTCATCTCCCCTGCCGCCTTGATCAAAGGCACCAGGGTAACATGCACATAGGCCACGTTGGCCCGGCCCACATCCTTGCGAAATTGGCGAATGGCCTCCAAAAAGGGCAGAGACTCGATATCCCCCACCGTGCCCCCCACCTCCACCAGCACCACATCGGGGTTGGTCTCGCGGGCCACTCGCCGGATCCGCTCTTTAATCTCTTGGGTAACATGGGGGATCACCTGCACCGTGCTGCCCTGATAATCCCCCCGCCGCTCTTTGTGGATCACCGCCTGGTAGATGGAGCCGGTGGTGACGTTGTTGAGCTTAGACATGTTGGTGTCGGTGAAGCGCTCGTAGTGGCCCAAGTCCAAGTCCGTCTCGGCGCCATCGTCGGTAACAAACACTTCCCCATGTTGGTAGGGGCTCATGGTGCCGGGATCCACATTGATGTAGGGATCCAGCTTCAAAATCGACACCGTGTAGTTGCGGGATTTGAGCAGGCGACCCAAGCTGGCCGCCACAATGCCTTTGCCGATGCTGGAGACCACTCCGCCCGTGACGAAGACAAACTTGGTCATAGCTTGGATCCCTTCCCTTTTGCCTTTTGATTATGCCAGGGATCCCTCAGCGCAGAGAGCGGATGGGGCCGTTGTAGAGGATGGTGGTTTGAAAGGTGCGCCTGTCCACCCGCACCTGGGTTTCAATGCTGGGCTGGACAAAGCCGGGCTCTCCCCCCCGGAAGGTGAAGATCCAAGCATCTTCAAACTCTTCAAACGGCGAGTCAATGGCTGCCCCGTGCATGGAAGCTTCGGCGCGATAGCGCTGCAGGCCCCCATTGGCGATCTCGGCAGCTTGGCGGGCCAGGTTTTTGGCGCGGTTGAGATCGCGGAAGTAGCGGCTGATCTCCTCAAAACTCCCCCTGGGCAGCGGTCGCTGGGGAGCAGGGGTTGCCGGCACAGGCCGGGGATCCGGCACGATGGGCAGGGTGGGAATGTCCGGGCTGGGGGGCAAGGGTTCGACGGGGATGGGAGTTCCAGAGGGGAAAAGAGGGGTGATCACCTGCGCTTGGGCAGCCCTTCCAGCCAGAAGGGATCCCCACAGGAGAGCCATACCGACGGAGCTGACAGTAGAGACAAGAAAAGTGGGCTTCATGGAGCCATTCCTCGCAAAAGTTCTGGGTTGAGAGACGCTGCAGCTCTTGAATGGGATCCTATCGATTCAGTTCCTTACAACAGCAGAGTCAAAAGCCTCTCCTCTCCTTCCAACCCCGGTCACAGGCTTGGGTCGTTCACGCAACCTCGGCTGCTGTCAGCAATGTCTGCTAGATTTTTGGAGAGGATCCCTGGCCACAGTGGGAGGATCGGGGTTCAGCAGGAGCAGCCATGGAGTTCGTCACCCTCGCAGATGCAGGGCTAAGGTTGAGCCGGGTGGGCCTGGGCACTTGGGCGATGGGCGGCGGCTGGTGGGGCCCTTCCGACCGCCAGGAATCTTACACCACGATTCGCAAAGCCATTGATTTGGGCATAACCACCTTCGACACCGCTCCCATCTACGGACTGGGTGTTTCGGAGGAAGTGCTGGGGCAAGCGATCAAAGACTCAGGTTGCCGCGATCGGGTGGTTCTCGCCACCAAAGCGGGACTGGAGTGGACAAACAACAAAGTGGTGCGCAACTCCAGCCTGCCTCGATTGGCCCAAGAACTGGAGGATTCTCTGCGCCGCTTGCAAACAGATGTGATCGATCTCTACCAAATTCATTGGCCGGATCCCTTGGAACCGATCGAAGAAACGGCGGCGTTTCTGGGGCAGTTGCTGCAGCAGGGCAAGATCCGCGCCATTGGGGTCAGCAACTTTTCCCCCGAACAGATGGATCGGTTTCGCCGGGTGGCTCCTCTGCACACCGCCCAGCCCCCCTACAACCTGTTCGAGCGGCAGATTGAAGCAGAGGTCTTGCCCTACTGTCGAGAGCATGACTCTAGTCAATAATAAGCTCAACTATACTGAAAATAATGTATAATATGTTCAGTACGGA
>NZ_JANSIK010000009.1:0-13869 GCF_047462035.1 Synechococcus sp. R5-15
GATGAGGGTATAAAATCCTGCTACGCCGGTCATAGCACCAGTAAGGACGAAGCATCGTGTCCTCGCCTTTTATCCCGACCCTCACCCTGGATAGTGGTGAGTGGATAGTGACCAGCCACTAGTCACTAACAGAAGGCGGGGCTTCCCGGCGGTCTAGCTAAAACCAAACCGAAAATGGAAGAAGTTTACTTACCAGAGGAGACCCTTTGCGCTTGGCTGTGGGAAGACCTGGGGCACGGCGACCTCACCACAGAGCTGACCCTACCCCCAGGACTGGAGGGTGAGGCGGTAATCCTGGCCAAGGAGACAGGGATCCTGGCCGGCCTGGAGATTGCCAAGCGGGTTTTTCGGCTGGCGGATCCCCAGGTGGAGTTCATCCCTGGAGTGGAGGAAGGGGCCAGGGTGGCTGTCCGTCAAGAGGTGGCCCACCTCAAGGGATCCCTGAAGGGCATTCTGGCGGGGGAGAGGCTGGCGCTCAATCTTCTCCAAAGGCTGTCCGGCATTGCCACCCTCACCCGCACCTATGTAGAGGCTCTCCGGGGAACCTCAACCCAGCTTCTGGACACCCGCAAGACCACTCCCGGCCTGCGCGCCCTGGAGAAGTATGCTGTACGGGTAGGGGGCGGCAAAAACCACCGCTTTGGGCTGTTCGACGGCATTTTGATCAAGGAAAACCACATCATTGCCACGCAACGCTGTTGCGACCGCGGCGCGGGAGGCGTTTTGGCAGCCGTCAAGCGGGCCAAGGAAGGTGCTCCCCACCACCTCAAGGTGGAGGTGGAGGTGCGGGATCTCCAGGAACTGGAAGAGGCTTTGGCAGCAGGAGCCGATCTCATCCTTCTGGACAACTTCACCCTGGAAGAAACCCAGGCCGCCGTCCAACGGGTGGGAGGGAGAGTTCCCCTGGAGGCCAGCGGCAACATGACCCCAGAACGGGCCAGGCAAGTGGCCGAGGCAGGCGTGAATTACGTCAGCGTCGGGGCGCTCACCCACTCGGCCAAGGCTTTGGATCTCTCTTTGCTGGTGGTGTGACCCTGAGCCAAGTCCTCGCTGGACACTGCTTTATTGCTACGCAACGCTGTCGCGACAAGAAGTCGAAAATGAAGGGAGAAACCCCATTGCTACACAACACTGCCACAATCGTCCAGGAGATTGTTCGGCTCAAACAGGAAAGGCAGGCGGTCATCCTTGCCCATTCCTATCAGCTCCCCGAAGTTCAAGAGGTAGCAGACTTTGTGGGAGACTCCTTGGGGCTGGCTCGAGAGGCTCAAAAGACGAGCGCCCAGGTGATCGTCTTTGCGGGCGTGCATTTTATGGCGGAGACGGCTGCCATCCTCAACCCCGAAAAGACGGTGCTGCTGCCGGATCTGGAGGCGGGCTGTTCCCTAGCCGACAGCATTCGCCCAGAAGATGTGCTGCGGTGGAAGGAAGCCTGCCCTGAGGGCTTGGTGGTGGCCTACGTCAACACCGCTGCCGAGATCAAGGCTCTGGCAGATGTCTGCGTAACCAGCGCCAACGCAGTTCAAGTGGTGGCCAGCCTGCCCCCGGATCGCCCCATCTTCTTCGTGCCGGATATGTTTCTGGGAGCCCACGTTGCTCAAGTAACCGGAAGGGAGCTGGATCTCTTTCCGGGAGAGTGCCACGTGCATGTTGGCATCCGGGAAGAGCACCTCAAGGCGATGGTGGAAGAGCACCCTGGAGCAGAGTTCCTCATTCACCCGGAGTGCAGTTGCGGCTCTAGCTGTCTCTTCCTCAAACCGGATGCCAAGCTGCTCTCCACCGAGGGCATGGTGCGCTACGCCAAAGCTTCAGAAAGCCGCGAGTTTGTGGTGGCCACCGAGGTGGGCATTCTTCACCGGCTCAAGAAAGAAGCTCCAGACAAAACGTTCATCCCTGTCAAGGCAGAAGCCGTCTGCGAGTACATGAAGAAGATTACCTTGGAAAAGATTTACCGCTCCCTGCAGGAGATGCGCTACGTGATCCAGGTGCCCCAGGAGGTGGCTGAGAAGGCTCGCCGTTCCATCCTGGCCATGCTGGCAGTGCCCGCCGGAGCCTAGAGGTGGAGGGGAAGAACGGGGCGCCGCCCTTGTTAGAAACAGACCTGTTGATCCTGGGAGCAGGGGTGGCGGGGGTGTACGCAGCCCTGTGGGCCGAAGCCCAGGGGGCGACAACTCTGGTGGTAAGCAAGGATCCCCTTCCCTCTGGCTCTACCCCTTGGGCGCAGGGTGGGGTGGCTTTTCCTGTGGATGAGGCGGACGTAGAAGCCCATATCCAAGACACCTTGCAAGCGGGCCGCGGCCTGGTGGAAGAAAAGGTGGCTCGCTCCATTGTGGAGGAAGCACCCTTGCACCTGGAGAGACTTTTGCGCTGGGGCCTTCCTTTCCATCCCCAACCTGTCCGGGAAGGGGGCCACTCCCAAGCGCGGGTACGCCATCTGGGGGGGGATCGGAGCGGACTGTGGCTTCTGAGAGGTTTGCTGGCTCGCCTCAACAGGCTGCCTTTGCAGGGCTACACAGCCCTAAGCCTTTTGCTGGCGGGGGACAGGGTAGGGGGGGCCTTGCTGCTTGGCCCTGGAGGGCCGGTGGAGGTGAGGGCCGGGGCAGTTCTCCTGGCTACGGGAGGATTTGGCAGCCTTTTCCCCGTCTCGACAGCTCCCCCGGGGGCCACCGGCGACGGAATGGTGCTGGCCTGGCGGGCAGGGGCCACTCTCAGGGATCTGGAGTTTGTGCAATTTCACCCCACGGCCTTGCCCAATGGAGCGCTGGTGAGCGAGGCAGTAAGAGGAGAAGGGGCTGTTCTCCTCAACGCCTTGGGGGAGCGTTTTATGCCTCGCTATGCGGAGCTGGGAGAGCTGGCGCCGCGGGATGTGGTAGCTCGGGCCGTTTTCTGGGAGCGGCAGCAGACAGGGGGAACCTACCTGGATCTGCGGGTCGTCGAACATCTGGAGGAGCGCTTTCCCACCGTTGTTGCCTCTGCCCGCGCCTTGGGGCTGGATCCCACGAAGGATCTGCTCCCAGTTGTTCCCGCGGCTCACTACGTGATGGGTGGGATCCGAACGGACACTTTCGGCTTCACCGGCCTGCCGGGCCTTTATGCTGCTGGGGAGGTGGCTTCCACGGGTCTGCACGGAGCCAATCGCTTGGCTTCCAACAGCCTTTTGGAAGGGCTGGTCATGGGCAAGCGGGCCGCCTTGGCTGCCTTGCAAGATTTGGGAGAGGTGAGCTTTCCCCGACAGCTGCAGAGGCTACCCGTTCTGGCGACGTCTCCCGACATCCTGCCAGCTCTCAGGCATCGAGTTGGGGAAGCTTTGGGCGTTGTGCGGGAGGGAACACGGCTGCGGGCTTTTCTGACCTTTGTCAAGGCACTTCCCCTGCAGGAAAAGCCTTGGGCCACCCGGGAAGAGGCCGAGGCAGGCAGTCTGCTTTTGCTGGCCCGTCTGGTAGCTCAGGGGGCGCTGCTGCGGGAGGAAAGCCGCGGGGCCCATTTCCGCGAGGATTTTCCTCAGGAAGGGGAGCCTTTCCATACGGAGGTGCGCGGTTCAACTTTTTTCCGGAGACCTCTTGATGCTACGCATCGCTAACGGCAACAGGCATTCCACTCATGGTGAAAGACGCCCGGCCTGTCGATGCGCTCGAAGGTGTGGGCCCCGAAGAAGTCCCGCTGGGCTTGGGTGAGGTTCTGGGGCAGGTTGGCGGTACGGTAGCTGTCGTAGTAGGCCAAAGAAGCGCTGATGGCCGGGATCGGGATCCCCAAGGCCGCCGCTGTGGCCACCACCCGCCGCCAGGATCCCTGCCGCTCCCGGATGGCCTGCTCGAACTCCTCATCCAAGAGCAGGTTCACCAGCTCTGGATCCCGTTTGTAGGCCGACTGGATCTCGCCCAGGAAGCGGGCGCGGATGATACAGCCCCCTTTCCAAATCCTCGGAATCTCGCTGAAGGTGTAGACGTAGCCGTGGGCAACAGTGGCTCTTTTGAGCAGGGCCATCCCCTGCGCATAGGAGCAGATTTTGGAGCAGTAGAGGGCGGCGCGCAGATCTTGGATAAAGCAGTCGGGATCCCCTGCAAAAGTTGCGTCGGGCCCCTTCAACTGGGCAGAGGCAGCCACCCGTTCCTCTTTCATCGACGAGAGGATGCGAGCTTGCACCGCCGCTTCAATGGTGGGCACTGGTACCCCCAGATCTAGAGCGTCCTTGACTGTCCACAAACCGGTGCCTTTTTGCCCAGCCTTATCCAGAATGAGATCCACCAACGGCTTTCCGGTTTCCGGATCCAGGGTTTGGAAAATCTTGGCGGTAATTTCAATTAGGAAAGATTCCAGCTCTGTTTCATTCCAAGCCTGAAAAATCTCCTGCATCTGCGAGGCCGACAGCTTCAAAGCCCTGCGCATTAGGTCGTAGACCTCGGCGATCAGCTGCATATCGCCGTATTCGATGCCGTTGTGTACCATCTTCACGTAGTGCCCGCCCCCTTTGGGCCCCAGGTAGGTGACACAGGGGCCGTCTGGCACTTGAGCGGCAATTTTGGCCAAGATGGGCTCCAGTTGTTGGTAGGCCTCTGGGCTGCAGCCGGGCATGAGGCTGGGGCCGTTCAGGGCTCCCTCTTCCCCGCCGCTCACTCCCATGCCGACAAAGTGGATCCCGGTGGGGGCGAGGGCTTCGGCACGGCGATCGGTGTCGGTGTAGAGGGAGTTGCCGCCGTCGATGATGATATCCCCCGGATCCAGCAGGGGTTTAAGCTCGTCAATCACCGCGTCTACCGGCGCACCCGCCTTGACCATGATCAAGAATTTGCGGGGCCGCTCCATCAGTTGCACCAATTCCGGCAAGCTGTAGGCGGGGGTGATCTGTTTGCCTTGGGCTCGCTCCCGCATGAACTGGTCGGTTTTGGAGCTGGTGCGGTTGTAGACGGCAACCGGGAAGCCATTGCGCTCGACGTTGAGGGCCAAGTTTTCCCCCATCACCGCCAGGCCGATCACCGCAAAGCTGGGCTTGCTCATAGTTGGGCACTATCGACACCTCACCCAATCTAGAGGCCAATCTGACCGACGGGGCTCAGGGATCCTGTTTTCTTCACCTTTGCCGGCCCTGATTCAAGGGCAGCCCAAACTCTCACGGGTGGTTACGCCGGTTATCGGGTGGGATCCCTCAGCTCGCTCACACAACTGCCGCTTTGCCGCCCGATCCACATAGGCTTCGCTGAAATCGGCGCCGGCAATCTGCGCTCCTTGCCAAACCGCCCGTGCGGCAATGGCTCCCGTGAGCTTGGCCCCTCTGAGATCGGCTCCTGCCAAATTGGCCAGATCCAAAAGGCTATTGCTCAAATCGGCACCGGATAGGTTGGCCCCCGCCAGATTGGCCTTGGTGAATGCCGCCCCCGAAAGGTTGGCCCCGTGCAGATCGGCGCCCTGCAGGTTGGCGCTGACAAAGCTGCTGCCCCGCCAATCTTGGCCGGATAGATCTTGACCTTGCAGATCGGCGTTGTTGAAGTTGAGACGGGCTTGGCTGCCCGCTATGGAGCCCCAGAGGAGCCAAAGCAGCAGAGTGGCCGCCAGCAGCATGCCCAGCTTCCCGAAGTCGCGCCAGCAAGTCGAGGCGTTGGATTTTGGGGCCATTGGGGATCCCTAGATTCTCTACCCCCATTCTTGCCGATTTTCCCCTTGCCCACTGAGAACTGGGATCATTGCGTTGCAGCAGAGACAGCCGTTATCCGCCGTAGGTCACATTCCGCTCGGTGGTGCGAAATTGCAGGACTGTCAAGCCCACCACAAGGAAAAACAGGACAATGGATTGCGCGGCAGCCCTGCCCAAATTGCCAGAAGACACTCCGATTTTGTAGATCTCGTAGATCAACACCGAGGTGGATCCGGAAGGGCCTCCGGCAGTTAGCAAATCGATGGTGCCAAAGATATCGAAAAACGCATAGGTCATGTTGGTAATCACCAAAAAGAAGGTGATGGGAGAAAGCAGCGGTAGGGTGATGGCAAAAAAGCGACGCACAGCCCCGGCTCCATCAATGGCAGCCGCCTCCAGCAGATCCTTGGGCAGGTTTTGCAGGCCGGCAAGGTAAAACAAAATGTTGTAGCCCATCTGCTTCCAAACGCTGGCAAAAATCACCACCCAAGGGGCCAAGTTGGGATCGCTGAGCCAGTTTAAACGGGGGATCCCCACCAGCCCCAGCAAGTGGTTGGCCATCCCTCCCAAGGGGTTGAACATGATAAAGAAGATGATCCCGGCCACCGCCGGAGAGATGGCGTAGGGCCAGATCAGCAACACCCGATAAATCGCCGCCCCCCGAATCGGCTGATAGGCCAGCGTGGCAATCAACAGGGATCCGCTCAACCCCAGCACCACGATGGCCGCCGAAATGGCAAAGGTAATCCCCAGGCTGCGCAGATAGGTGGAATCCGTCAGCAAAGCGGTAAAGTTATCCACACAGACGAAGCGGCTGCGCGGCGCCCCCACAAACGTGAGCAGGGTGGAAAGGCGGAAGGTATCCAGCCCTGGGTAGTAGAGAAACACCACCAAGATCGTGAAGGTGGGCAACAAGAGCAGCCACGCCAGCCACCACTGCTTAAAGATGCCCCTCTCCTGAACAGCTGGGCCGGGGATCCCCAGGCGGCGCTCCTGCTCCTTCTGCGTCCACGCCAACAGCGGCCAGAGGGGAATGGCCATGCCCGCCAGCACCAGCCCCACGCCAAAGGCCATGTCGATGGCCTTGCGCTCCGGCTCAAAAGTGCAAAAATCCAGGGGCGCCATAAAAATCAGGGATCCCAGCCCTCCTGCTAGGCCCCCCAGCACTGCCCCCACCGGCACAGGCCACTCGATGCGTCGAAAACGGAGCCCCATCCAGAGGGATCCCAGCAACCCCGCCAACAGCGGCACCAACACTTGGACGAATCCCAACATGCCTCTCACCTCGGCTTTGCTCTTCACAAGAGCCTCGTCAAAACCCAAAAAGGGGCAGGCTGCCGCCCACCCCCATCCCTCAATAACACCCCTGGCCCATCGACACTGGGGCTACTGGTAAAGGGAGTTGTACTCGGCCAGAAGGCGGTTGGCCTCCTGGTTGGCCTTGGCCATAGCCTGGGCTGGATCCCCGCCTTTAAGCATCAGATCTTCCATGGTTTGGGTCACCACGTTGCGAATTTCGGGGAAAGCCCCCAGCAGCGCCCCCCGAGTGGCAGGGGTCACCTTGGAATTGTTGATTTGGTCGCTGGCGGTGAAGAAGTTGGGGTTTTCCTTGAACCAGCCCTTCGACTCCAGTAAAGCTACCGAGCTTTTCCGAATGGGCAAGTAGCCGGTCACTTGGTGCCACTCGGCAGCATTTTCGGTGTTGTTCAGCCACAACATGAAGGTCAGCGCCCCCTCTTCCACCTCCTTGGGCAGATCCTTCACCAGCCAGAGGCTGGCTCCCCCGATCAAGTTCCCCGTCCAACCCTTGTCGGCGTTGTAGGGCATGCGGGTGGTGACCAGCTCGATGTTGTTCTGCTTGGCGGCATTGGTGATGTTGGCGGCATCGGCGCTGCTGGTGATGGCCATGGCGACGGTACCGGTCTGGATGGCCTGCTCGGTGGCTGCCCAATCCCGCTGCTTGCCGCTGTAGATGTAGTAGCCTTTGTCATACATCCCTTTCCACCAGGTGGCGATGGCAATTGACGGCTCCGAGTCCAAAAAGACCTGGGTGGCACGGGCGGCACGGCCATTGTCGTTGTTGGCCAAGAGGGCATTCTGCTGGGCCATCCACTGCTCGTAGAACCAGCCGTGATTGGGCCAGGTCACACAGCCCTGGGGAGCGTCGGGGAGGGCCATGATCTTTTGACAAGCAGCCTCCAGCTCTTGCCAGGTGGCCGGCGGCTTTTCGATCCCAGCCTTCTTCAAGATGGCCGTGTTGGAGTAGAGAATGGGGCTGGAGCTGTTCCAGGGCATGGACGTAAATTTGCCATCCAGGGTGTAGTAGCTCACCACCGGCTCGATAAAATCGTCGAAATTCACTGGGATCCCGTTCACTTCGGTGCGATTGCCCAGAGCCTCGGCAATGGACTTGAAGTAACCAAAATCCCGTGCCCGTTGGGTGCCCACCTCAAACCATTGCACCACCGAAGGAGCAGCATTTTGTTGAATGGCCAGGTCGGTGGCTTGCTGAATTTCTTCGTAGTTGCCGTAGCCTTCGACCGTAACTTTGTATTGAGGAAATTGTTTGTTGAACTCTGCCGCTTTTCCGCGGGCCCAATCCAGGCGGTTATCGGTAAAGGCAATCCAAACTTTGACTTCGGCAGGAGACTGAGCAAAGCTGTCGGCAGCCAGAAGAGCAGCAGCAGACGCAGCCACCAGGCCAGCCGCAACAGCCAGGAAAGTACGACGGGTGTTCATAGAAAAATGCAGTCGCATTCGCTAAAGGCACCTCTGAGATTACAGCACCGACATTAAGAGCAGGTTATGTCTGGCTGGGATCCCCTCGGGAGGTGAACCCTCAGGCCGAAGTCAGAGTCAGATGAGGTGAGCACCTAGCCTGGGTCATGATTGGCAATTTCTCAAGGGGTCTCGAAAAATGAGAATGAAAATGAAAACCGCAAGCTTTTGCCTGTTATTGGTTACTGCCCTCCTGATGGCGCTTGCTCCCTTTGCGCAGGCTCGCCCCCGTCAACGCACTCGCACAGCCACCACGCCAACGGCTGGATCCCTGACCCCGAGCGGTGAGCGCACCTTCACTCACTCCGGCACCTACACTCACACCGGGCCAAGTGGCAGATCGGGTGGTGGCACCTATTCCGGCCAGGGATCCCGGCAACTCATTCCCGGTCAGGGGGTGGAAGGAGACTATTCCGGCCAAGTCACTACCCAACAAGGTCAGACCTGGAACCTGAACCATCAGCACACCACTACTCACACACATGAGGGTTGGCAACGGCAGGGCAGCACCACCCTGCAAAACGCCGAGGGCAAGACGGTGGGCAGCAGCTCGAGCCTTATCGAGGGCCAAGCGGGGCAAGGCTGGCAGCGCAGCGGCCAATTCAACAATGCTCGCGGCCAAACCTACACCACCGAGTCGAGCAGTACACCGACCGGGCCAGGACACTGGCAGCGGGAAACTCGCGTCTTCAATGCCCAAGGGGATCTGCTCGGTGGCTCTGATACCGATGTGCAGTACCGATTTGTACCAGGGCAAGGCTGGGTGAAAACAGTAGAAGGCAAGACTCTAAAGGGTCAACCCATCCGCCGCACCACCACGATCGGCCCCAACCTGTGAAGAAGAATCTGAAGGGCACTTTAAGGGATCCCTTAGGATTTTGTGGGAGGAAGCGGGCGGACGGAATCGAACCGACAACAGCAGTTTGGAAGACTGCGGTTTTACCATTAAACTACGCCCGCACGGGCATTCAGCGATGCTGAATATCTATGGTAGCATCTCTCGGCGGTGCCCCTTCCCACTCAGAGTTTGGAGAAAAATCCATCTCCATCAGCGGGACAGACTTCTCCGATAGGCTGGGCTTACTTGCTCTGGAGATCTTTCTGGCGTTTCCTTTGCCATTGGCGAAACTCTTTCTCGTAGCGTTCACCCTCGGTTTGGTAGGCGTTCCAGCCCTTGAGGGCAACGGTCAAGCCCCACCCCATGAGTATAAACAGCGACCAAGATAGCCCTCCACCGGAGAGCCAGTCTAAGCCCAGCAAAAAGCTGTTGACAATTCCATAGCGGCCCAGCAGTTGGTAAAACTGCCGACGGCGGTAGCGCTGGAATTCTCGGTGTTGGCTGTTCAGCTCTTGCCAGGCCTTCCATTCCTGCTCGGCCAAGTCCAGCTCTTGGGGGGAGATCCCCAGTTCGGCAGCCATCTCCTGCAGTTGGGAGCGGGTGAACTCGCCCAGGCGTGGCTGGCGGGCAATGGCCCGCTGGAGGATCTGCTGCACGTCCTCTTGGCTGTACCGGGATCCCGACATTTGGCTGACTTACATATAACTTCGTAAACTTTATATCTCTTAGTTTGGGCTAGCTGGATCTTGCGCCTTATGAAGCTCCCTCCGCCGCGGGATCCCAACCGTTAGACTAAACCTAGACTGCGAGCCTCCTTCTCTGGGGTTAAGTGTCCCTGTACTGCCTGTGATCTGTGCTTGCCAGTAGGGTTATGGCTTCCACCCGCTCTAGATCTTACCTTCGCCAGAGTCGTACCTCCCTATTGAGCGATCTGCTGCAGGCTTTGCCGCACCTGCGCCCACAACTGTATTTCAAATCCTCTTTGGTTGCCCTCAGCCACGCCATTGAGGATCAGGTGCTGCAAGGGCAGGGATCCCCGTGGGTATTCGCTAACTTTCAAAAGGAGCGCTACTACCGCCAGGAGGCACGGCGCTACCAGCGCATCAGCGCAATGGCCCAAGACGTGTTTGTGTTGGCGACCCCAGAAAAGGATTTTGCTCAGACAGACCTGCCCTACCACACCATTCCCTTGGATCCAGAGGATCCCTTGGTGCAGGAGTGGCACTTGATCGTCATCGATGCCCACTATGCCACCTGCCTCGTGTGTCGAGAACGCTTGCAGATGCAGCGGGAGCGTCCTTGGCAAAGCAGCGATATGGATGCAGCTCGCCAATTTGATGGGATCTGGTCATTTGATCGTCAGATTACAGTCCAAGCGGCTTTGGCCCTGTTGCCCAAGATCCTCAGTTACCGACCGGATCTGGAACCTCGCCTTGAGCCCCTTCGCCAGTACCTCAAGGGATCCCCGCAAAACTCCGCCAGCCAACTGAATCCAGGCCCCTTTACCGAGCGGCTGATCACCTATCTCCAGGCAGGGCAATACAAGCTGCAGCGGGCCTACCGCACCATTCGGGCGCAAGAGCGCAAAGAGCATCTGATCAACCGCATCAGCAGTGCCATTCGCCAGTCTTTGGATCCCGGCGAGATTTTGGCAATTGCTGTGCAGGAGCTGGGGCAGGTGGCAGAGGTGGGGCGATGTTTGATCTACCGTTACGATGGCCAGGCCCCTGCTGTTCAGATTGAGCAGGAGTACCGCACCCTAACGATGGGCAGCCTTAAGGGATCCCTGTGGCCTCTTCCCAGCAACCCTTTTTTGCGGGAGGCAATGGCCTCGGCACAAGCGGTGTGCTGCGAGGATACCCAAAAGGATCCCCGCCTGCAGCGAGTGCCGGAGCTGTGGCAGCCGGCCCAAATTCGGGCTTGGGTGGCCATGCCGATTCTCTATCAAGGGCGGTTGCTGGGCCTATTGGAGCTACACCACGAACACCCTCACCGCTGGCAGCCGGCCACTCTGGAGTTGGCAGAAGCCATTGCCAACCAAGTGGGGGTAGCCCTCTTGCAGGCAGAAGCCTATCAGCACCTAGAAGAGCTCAATCGCCAGTTGGCAGCTCTGGATCAGGCCAAATCAGAGCTGATTGCCGTGACCGGACACGAGCTGCGCACCCCGCTGTCCACCATTCAGGTGTGTTTGGAGTCTTTGGCCAGCGACCCCGACATGCCCCTGGAGATGCGCCAGGAAATGTTGAACACAGCCCTGCAAGATGCCGATCGGCTGCGGGAGTTGGTGCAGGACTTTCTCACCCTCTCCAAGCTGGAAAGTGGTCGCGTTCGCTGGCATATCGAGCCGTTGTCTGCTCAAGAATGTGTGGAGCTGGCCCTGAGCAATGTCAAAGCGCGACGGCGGCACGAAGACTTGCCCACCATCGAGCAGGTGCTGCCCAAACGGCTGCCAATGGTTAGGGCGGATGGGGAGTGGCTGGTGGAGGTGTTGCGTAAGCTGCTGGACAATGCCTGCAAATTTACCCCTTCCACCGGACGGATCTGGATTCGGGCAGAAGTGGAGCCACCAGCCGGTGGATCGACGGGGGCGATGGTGAAGTTCACTGTTGCCGACACCGGGCGCGGCATTGAGCCAGACCGGTTGCAAGCCATCTTCGAGCGGTTTTATCAAGCAGAGGGATCCCTGCGGCGCTCGGTGGGTGGGACGGGCTTGGGGCTAGCCATTTGCCGACTGATCATTGAGGCCATGGGGGGGCGCATCTGGGCAGAATCGGGGGGGATCAATCAGGGCAGTGCCTTCCACTTCACCCTGCCGATAGCGCACCCACACACCCAAGGACAGCCCTCGATCGCTGCTTGAGACTCGAAAGGTGAAGGACCACCGGCCCACTTTGCCTCTGGGATCCACCTGGCAAATTCCAGCTCGAATATCAAATCCCACAAATGGCAATAAAGCTGTTCCCCAGCCCCCCTCTTCTTTGGCAGAAGGGCTGAGAGTGGTCGCGTCAGCGGCGCGGAGCGCTTGGGGAACGAGGTACCTATTGGGCGCGCCTCAAACGGGCTTGGAATGATCCGACAAACTCAGGCAGCGCTCCCGAATGGCTTGTAAGTTCAGGGCCAAATCTTGGCAAATGCGGCGCTCCACCAGACCGACAGGCATTCTGCGGGGAGGCTTGACCTGCAGGTGGTAGGTGAGCAAGGTTTGATGGGCCGACCAATCGGCCAGATCCCAAAACCCCTCGAAGATAAGAAAATCCCCTTGTGTTTTTTGGAAGCGAAGCTGCTGAGGAAAGATCTCCTCGATAGCCAGCACCACCGCAGCAGAAAATTGGGCAAATAAAACCTTTTGGGATCCCACTTGACGTACCAGTGTGCGGCCATTCTCACGGCCAATGACGCGACTTTCCACCAAGTTGGGAATAAACTCCGCCAGATGGTCGTAGTCGGTCAAAACCTGCCAGACCTGCTGCCGCTCCACCGGAATCAGGACGCGACCTCGCACTTGGCAGCGGCGCTCCCCCAAATCCTCCACCTCCACCTGGATGTCTGAGGACTCCGTCCCGCTGACGCCAGCAGGAATGGGGATCCCATCTTCTGGGGTGGGGTCTTGGGGATCCCATTCAGGGTCAGAAGGCATGGCGAGAACTTCAGTCGCGTAGGTGCTGTAGAGCAGTGCGGAAACCGGAGAGGGAATCGATTTTTGACTGGACAAACCATTCGCCAGCAGTTCCAATAGGCTGCCCCCCTGTGTTTTCTATTGTATCAGGGAACTGTATAGCAGATAACGAACTCTAGGGGAGAAGGGCCTGGAACCAACCGACAATCACCTGCCAAACCTGTTCTAGAAGGGCAAAGGGATCCCGCAACTCCTGCAGCACCTGCCGCGGGCCAATTCTAAAGACCACGTACAACACGGCCAAGATGATTACAATCCCCACCGTTGTCCAGATGGCCTCTCGAACCACCCGCACCCAAAAAACCAGCATAAAAATGGCGATGGCTACAGCGGCAACCAGCGGCAATGTGTCCAGTACCATCGGATCCCACCTCGTTTGGCTCAGATGTTTCAGATTTAACTCCACTGTAGCCAGCTTGAACTGAAAACAGGTGTTCGTAGATGTCCGTTGACAAGGGATCTCCTCTCGTAAAATGGGATCACCTCGAGATAACCCCTCTTTAGCTGGGCTAGACCTATGGACATCATCACCCTTGGCTGGATTGCCGTCCCCACCTTCTTCGTTCTTTCCATTGCCCTGGTGGTCTGGGGGCGCAACGGCATGTAATTTGTCATGCCTGGATTGAGCCTCACATCCATCTTGCATTCATCTTGTTGTTCCTGCCGCCGATATTGACGGGGTTACCCCCGCTCACACCATGGAAACCGATCTTCCCTTGGTCGCCCGCATCGCCTACGGAAGCATCTTTTTGCTGTTGACAGCCGTAACCCTGGGCGTTGGCTACATTACCTTCATCGACTGGCGGGATCGGCGGCGACGCAACGAAGTTGAGCGCAAAGCCCGTCGCTCCAAGCGCTAGGGCCGCTGTTGGGCCTGCTCAGCTAGAAATCGCAGGAGCCCCGCACTGTACCCGTAGGGTCAGTGTCGGGAGGAATGCGGAAGTTACG
>NZ_JANSIK010000010.1:0-41738 GCF_047462035.1 Synechococcus sp. R5-15
TTCGCGCCAGCGGGCCGGAGGCCTTAAGCCCGCCCTGTACTGCGAAGTAGTCAGGGTCGGGTAGTTTACAAGTGACTTTAGCCGCCCGCAGCAGTGGGATGGAGTTTTTGCTCACGGATGAAGCTCCCCTGCTCTCGGTGGGGGGAGTGTCCCGTTATTTGAAATCGCTGCTGGCTGGGGATCCCTACTTGGTCAGGCTGTGGGTGAGCGGGGAAGTCTCCAGTTGCCAGCGCAACCGCAATGGCCACCTGTTCTTGACCCTAGTCGATCCGGAAACCGGTGACGTTCTCAAGGGGGTGGTCTGGCAGGGCCAAACTTCCAGGCTCAGCTTCTGGCCGGAAGTGGGGCAACAGGTGCTTGCCCTTGGGCAACTTGGCATCTATAGCGGCGGCAGCCATTATCGCCTCGTCATCTGGCAATTGCTGCCTGCCGGGGAAGGGCTGTTGGCGTTGCGATTTCAACAGCTCAAGGCCCGCCTCAGTGCTGAGGGCTTGTTCGATAACCAACGACCTCTGCCTGTTCATCCCCAGTGCATTGCCGTCGTCAGTTCCCCCCACGCTGCCGGCTGGGGAGATATTCGGCGCACCCTCAACCAGCGCTACCCCGGGCTACGGGTGCTGTTCTCCCCAGCTCAAGTGCAAGGGGAGGCGGCCCCGGAATCAATTGTGCGGGCCATTCGCCGGGTGGAACAGGATGGGCGGGCGGAAGTGCTTCTTTTGGCGCGGGGCGGTGGAGCCAGCGAAGATTTGGCCTGTTTTAACGATGAGCGGGTGGTGCGAGCCATTGCCGAATGTCGGATCCCGGTGGTCACCGGGATTGGCCACCAGCGGGATGAAACCCTGGCTGACTACGCTGCCGACTACGCCGCCCATACCCCAACGGCAGCTGCCGAGCGGATCGTGCCGGATCTGGGGGAATTGCAGCGTCAGGGATCCCAGTTGCGCCAGAAGTTGATCGAACGCACTCGCCAAGCTTTGGAAAAAGCCCAGCAGCGTTTGCAGCAGGCCCAACACCACCTGGCTTACGTGCATCCAGAGCGGCTGTTGCAACAGGCTCAGGATCGCTTGACCCAACACCAACATCGCCTGCTCCAAGCCGTGCGCCATCGCTTCCAGCAACGCCAACAGCACCAACAGGCCCTGCAAGATCGCCTCCAAGCGCTCGATCCCGAAGCCATTCTGAAACGGGGCTATGCCTTGGTGCGAGATGAAGAGGGATCCCTGATCCGCACCCATCGCCTGCCTCCCCAAACCCGCCTGATGATACAACTGGCCTCGGGAAGCCTATGGGTACGAGTAGAGGAGAGCCATGAGCCGCCGCAAACGTGAGGAGCCGTGGCGCTATGAAGCAGCCATTGCCGAAGTGGAAACTTTGATTGCCCAGATTGAATCGGGGGAGCTGGATCTGGCCGAGGTGGTGGAGCGCTTTCAACAGGCCGCCCGAACCCTGAAAACCTGCGCGGACTTCCTGGAGCAAAAGCGGCAGCAGGTGGAGATCATCATCGAGCAATTGGGCCAAGAGGAAGAAGACTCTCAAGCGTTCTAGGGATCCCACCCGATCATTCCCCCTGCACTGCTGTCGCCATTCTGCTTCACTATGGATGGTCGTTGGATGGTTGTCTTTATCCTTGCGCCCCCATGCCCGCAAAGATCCTCGATGGCAAAGCCTTAGCCGCCCGCTTGCAAGCGGAGATGGCCGCCCAAGTGCAAGCTTGGATACCCCAGGTGGGGCGGCCACCGGGATTGGCAGTGCTGCGGGTTGGAGAGGATCCCGCCAGTGCGGCTTACGTGCGTGGCAAAGAGCGGGCCTGTGAGCGGTTGGGCATTGCTTCTTTTGGCCGACATTTTTCCGCCCAAGACTCCCCTGCCCATTTGCTCGACACCATCGACCAACTCAATCAGGACGAGCGGGTGGATGGCATCCTCGTCCAACTGCCCCTGCCCCCCGGCTGGGATCCCATCCCCCCCCTTCTGGCCATCAATCCCGACAAAGATGTGGATGGACTCCATCCCCTCAACCTGGGCCGGCTGTTGCGCGGCGAGCCCGGCCTACGCAGTTGTACCCCTTTGGGCGTGATGCGCCTGTTGCAGGCAGAAGGGATCCCGATTGCAGGCCGAAAGGCAGTGGTGGTCGGTCGCAGCATCTTGGTGGGCAAGCCCTTGAGCTTGATGTTGTTGGCCGCCGATGCGACGGTCACCCTAGCCCACTCCCGCACCCCCGACTTGGCAGAAGTGACCCGCGCCGCCGACATTGTGGTGATGGCCGTGGGCCGCCCCCGCCTATTGAGGGCAGACATGGTGAAACCCGGCGCGGTGGTCATCGACGTTGGCATCAACCGCATCGAGACCCCTGCCGGAGCCGAGCAATTGGTGGGAGATGTGGACTATGAAGCGGTCAAAGAGTTGGCCGCTGCCATCACGCCCGTACCGGGAGGCGTAGGGCCGATGACGGTAACGATGCTGCTGGCCAACACCCTACAGAGCTATAAACTGCGCAGCCACTTGTGTAGTCATTATTAAACAGGAATGAAACATTTCTGTTGCATTGTTCCCTAACTTCCCTCTCTCTCTGGGAGAAGAGCTGGGGTTGGTCGCGGCAGCGGCACAGAGCGCTTGGGGAGTGTCTCAATCTAGCTTGAAATGACTATGGTCTGGAGACTGTTCTCAAAATGTTCTGTTGCTTGGATCCTCCCCCTTTGGCCCAGAAGAGTGAGGAATGGAGAAGTTGCCCCAGAGGAGTTTGAGGTGACCGCTGCAAATGTCCAAGCTGCGCGCGGAGCACCCTAAGGCTGCAAGATCATCGACCAGGAGCCGCTCTCCCCATCCCAAAACGGGGCCAGAGACTCTCCCACCACATTGGGCCCCCAATAGCGGCGGGTTCCATCCAAGGCGAAAGCCACCACAATGTCTCCGGGGCCGATTTGCAGCGGTTCTTCTCCCAAGCTCAGCAGCAATCCCTCGCTCCCCCCCTCTCCAGGGGCAAAGTCCCAGTGGGCCGTTTCCGGATTGATCATCCGTTCGCCGCTGCGCATCAAGATCACCAGCCGAACCGGATGGGGCGTGCGATTGCCGACCCGAAAGGGTCCCGTACGGGCGGAGGTGGGGGCAGCCTGGGGGGATAAGACAGGCTCTGAGGGCAGAACAGGGATAACATTCCCCTCAACAGAATCTTCCAAGGCTTCCAGCATCGGTTTCTCCAGAGTTTGTGCTCTCAATCCCTGCACAAGAACCCCTACCCCAACCAAAGCGACAGACAACACTAGGGATCCCTTGCCCCTCAAAGCTCTGTTCAGCAATGGGCCGCCGGCGAAAAAAGAGGCAACAGCCTGAGCGAATGAGCAGATCAAGACGCACATCGAGACCACTGCAAGCCAAAGTGATACGTGTCGAGTTAGACAAAAGGCATCAACTGCTGCCCTACCCCTGATAGACCAGCCATACGCGTACAGAGTTCCATCAGAGGATAACGCCCCCACCGTGCAGAACACGATCGTTCAGCTACGTTAACACGTCCATTCCTCTATTCTTTGGGCTTTCGGGGAACGTCAAGGAAAGAAGGGATCCCCCACTCCAGACCAGGCTAAGCAAGTTTGGATCCCTTTTAGGGATTCACAGCCCGACGCTGCCACCCTTGGGAGGTACGTTCGTACACTGTCCGCAATTGGGGATAGATCTGATCCCCCTTAAGCTGTAGGTGATCCACCTCCGTTGGCTCCAGCAGTAAAGCCACAAAGGTCTGCGGAGGCAGCAGATCTTTCTCTTTCGGCAACTCTTGAATAAAAGCCTCTGGCGGGGCGAGCGGCCCTTTGGGTTCCGGCCAAAACCAGAGGAGCCGTCCTTTTTCCGATATCTGTTGCCACAACTGCTGCCGCTGGCGCTGAGCCTGGGGATCCGGATGATCGGCGGCGATGGCCTCAAGGGTGCCAGCGATGCGGAATTGCTCGCGGGTTTTGCAGAAATACCAGCAGATCTGGGCTTGGGGGCAGTGGGCAATTTGTCGGATCTTCTCGCTGCGACTATCCACCGCCAATTGAATGCGGTCGGTATCGCCCAAAAACCCCCGGAAAACGACCGTGCGGTTGCGCGGATGCCCCTGGGGATCCACCGTGGCCAATTGCAAATACCGCACACCGGGATCGCTACGGTTCCGGTGCAGTGCCGCCTGAATCAGCGCCCGCCAAGAGGGATCCGCAGTAGAATTGCCCTTCGGGTCTTTCATCCGTTTTTCGCAAGGTGCAAGCAAGCCAGGATTGGGGCTCTCTCTCCCTTAGCTAGGGGGTGGAGAAGTCTCAGATTGGGAGTCTCTGGAGTGCCTTGGTGAGGACTCCGCACCGCCGACGCGACCAGAGCTGGGATCCGGCTCAGTTGGGCTGATGGGATGAAAGTGGTGCTCCAGCCAGCCTTCCGGTGGCCCCTCAAACCGCTCCGGCACCGGCTGCTTCACCTGCAATCCCCGCAACACCGCGTTGAGATAGGCGCTATCCCAGCTAAAGAAGCGGCTTTCGCGGATTTTGTGCCACACCGAACGCGACATCAGCAACGTCCGCTCTACATCCTGGGCTCCCAGCTTCAGCAAGAACTCCTCCCGTTCCGGCTGGTAATCGGTGGAGGCCAAGGCCAGAGATTGCGGCGGATGAGCCTGAGTAAGCTGGGCCATCTTGGCCATGAGTTCGGGGTAAAGCCAAGTGTAGGCAGGGTGAACCGTAAGCTTGGCCACATGAGGTTGCTGCCCGGTGCGATCCAACTTCAAGTTGAAGTAGCCGATGGCGGTTTTGCGTTCGGGCTCGTAAACACACACTTCCACCCGCTCCGTCTGGCTAATGGCGCATTTGGCCTGCTCCAAAAGCCAATCCAGTGGGCTAGTGCGAAAATCGTTCACCTCACGGTCGTACACCTGGCGCACAGTGGCCGGCATGGATCCCGTATCCAGTTGGTAGATGGCATAGGCATCCCGGTTGGTCACCGGCACCAGGTTGGGCAATTTGGGCTCGTGCTGGCTGAGAGCTGCCAGAATATCGGCTGGAATCGACCAGTAGGTGATCTGAGCCAAGGGTTGGAAGCCGTTGCGCCGGTAGAGCGCCATTGCCCCCTTGTTGTGGATGTTCACCTCCAGGATCCAGGTGCGAGCTTCCCGAAAGTGCTCCATGCAGTGCTTGAGCAGCCGGGATCCCACCCCCTGTCGCTGGGCAGAGGGCGCCACTGCGATATGATCGACCCGCCAGGTGCTGCGGGAATGGTTGAAGGGGGAAACCTGAATCACCCCCTGAATCTTGCCCTTCAGCTCCGCCACATGCACTGTAAACATGTGCTGGAAGCGATTGGGAAACAGGGTCAGGGTTTTCAGGGGCCCATACCACTGGCGCAACCGCCGCACTTGGCGACGAATATCCACCGAGCGGCTGCTGTACTCTTCATCAAAGGCTTGCGCCAAAATCTCTTCCACAGCCTCCAGATCCCCCAGTTGGGCGGGGCGAATGATCAGTTCAGGGGCACCAATGGGGGCTTCGGCATCCGGGTCGGGTCTTGCTGTGGTGTTGTCCATGCCAATCGCAGGCGGGAGAATATTCAAAGCATAGCTCAGGCTCTCTTGCTTTTTCTAACCGGGAGGATCGTTCTGCAACAAAGCTTGAAAGCCTACAAATCGGCTTTCCCGTTATCGAGAAAGGCTTGGCCGCCAAGAAGGGCGTGAACTCAGCCTCCCGGTAGCTGCCCAACAGTGACGAACGGGAGAGCTGGCCCCCTACCCCGCAGAGAGCAATGCCGGGTCGCTCACGCCCCAGTGTCCAGCAAGGTCAAGTTGCTGAAGGTGAAGCGCTTCTCCACAGGGCCGGTTTCCGTCTCCGTCTGGATACGCCGCTCCGAGAGGATGTAATACTTGCCCACTTTTGTGTACAGATCCTCGAATTGGCTGCGCCCGCCTTTTTGCTCGCCCGTTTGGGGATCGTGATAGACGGAATCGTAGCGGTGGGAAAGATAGCCTTCGCCGGTATCGTGGCTGCTGAAGGTGTGGATGGTAACCACCACTCCGTGGATATGCCGGTGCACCATAGTAACCTGGTTATCGCGCACGTGGTAGCGATCCCCTTCTGCTTTGCCCCCCACCAGGATCTCCACTGTGCCATCGGGCAGGGTTTGGCCATAGCGGAAGGTATTGTTCCCATGGGTCTCGTCGAAGCTGCGGCGCACCCGGTGAATGGCAATCTCCCAGAGTTGGTTGTGAATGGCTTTTCGAGCTTCCTCATCCTCTACGCCGGTAACAGTGGCCTTTAGGTCTGCTCCCACTCGCACCTGCCCAACGAATGTGCGCTCCCCATCCCAATAGGTGACCTCGGCGCTGTAGCCCGGGAAAGCGGGATCCCAGGTGTAGCGGTTTTCATAGGCGGCCCGAAACAACTCTTGGGCAGAGACTTGAGTGGCGATCATCGGCTGTCTCCTTCCTGTTTTCCTTGCAAGCACTTCCCCTGAGCATCCATCATACCGCCCCCTGCTGTTGGGCTGCCCCCCAGTTGCCTTCGCTGAGAGCCTGCATCTGGTGAACTGGCCTAGCCGCTCCCCTGTCCGCTGCTGCAGGATAGAAGCACAGCCATGGGAACTTCTTCCTCACACCCAATTTGGCTTGCGAGTTTAGCCGCTGCTGTGATCCCCAGAGTATTCTCTGAGAAGGGTTCGCCTATTTTTTGTGGGTGAGGAGGGAGATTGAAAGGTTTTGACAATCGCGTCAGCGGGGCGGATCCCCTAGAGCCTGGCCTGACGCCGCCCCAGACCGGCATGGCAACCGCGCCAGAGATGATGGGGCCAGTGCTGAAAATCATTGGCAAGCAGACCCTGAGTGGCCACATCCCTATTGGCGGGGCAAAAAACTCTGCCTTGGCGCTGATGGCCGGGGCCATCTTGGCTCCTGAGGCCTGTCGAATTCACAACGTGCCGCGTCTGCTGGACATTGAACGCATGGGGCAGATCCTGGCCACGCTGGGAGTTAAGGTTTCCCATGTTGGCAATACCCTGGACCTGGATGCCAGCTCCCTCAAAACCTCTCAAGCCCCTTATGAATTGGTCAGCCAGTTGCGGGCCAGCTTTTTCATCATAGGGCCTCTGTTGGCGCGGCTGGGGGTGGCCAGAGTTCCCCTGCCCGGTGGCTGTGCGATTGGGTCTCGTCCCGTGGATCTGCATGTGCGGGGTCTGCAAGCCTTGGGGGCAACGGTCCAAATCGAGCATGGGGTGGTTCATGCCTATGCCCGTAAACTGTTGGGAACCCGTATTTACCTGGACTATCCCAGCGTCGGTGCCACCGAGACCTTGATGATGGCCGCTACGCTGGCGGATGGAGAAACGGTGATCGAGAACGCCGCCCAAGAGCCGGAGGTGGCGGATCTAGCCCGTTTTTGTCAAGCCATGGGGGCCCGCATTCGCGGTGTCGGCACCAATACGGTTGTGGTGGTAGGGGTGCCCCGCTTGCATGGAACAGAGTACACCGTCATTCCCGACCGCATTGAGGCCAGCACCTATCTCATTGCCGGGGCCATTACCCGCTCTCACCTCACAGTTGGCCCTGTTATTCCCGATCATCTGCGGGCGGTGATCGCCAAGTTGCAAGCCATGGGTCTGCGGGTGGAAGAAGAGGGCCCAAACCGGTTGCGCATTGCCCCAGCTCAACTGAGCTCAGGCTGGCTCTGTCAGGCAACTGATATTCAAACGCTGCCCTATCCCGGTTTCCCCACCGATGTGCAGGCGCCGATCATGGCTTTGGCCGCCTTGAGCGAGGGCAGTTGCACCATTGAGGAGACAGTGTTTGAAAACCGCATGCACCACATTCCCGAGCTGAATCGCATGGGAGCCGATATTCGCCTGAAGAACCGAGTGGCCCTGATCCGAGGGGTGCCGTCCCTTTCCGGCGCTCCGGTGGTGGCTACCGACCTGCGGGCGGGTGCGGCCCTGGTGTTGGCCGGTCTGGCGGCTGAAGGCTGCTCCACGATCCACGGATTGCACTACATCGACCGGGGCTACGAAGCCATTGATGAAAAGCTGCGCAGTGTCGGGGCCAAGGTGTACCGCAGCGAAAGCCCGACAGGGATCCCGCAATTGGGGAAATGAGCTGTTTCACTGCTGTCTGAAATTTGAAGATTTGAGGAAAGAACTGCTCCTCTCCCTGCTTATCGTCTGGCCCCAATGCTCGGTGACCGCTTGCCAGGTGAGCTTTCCAGCCGTTTCGCAAGTATCGAGTTGTCTGGTGACTCAACGCAGTCAGGTTGAGTATCGTAGGTCAGAGGTGGTGGGGAGGTAAAGCATGGGGATCCTGACAAGCAGCCAACGACGCTGGACAAGATGGGCTGCCGGTGTGCTGGCAGCAGGAGCGGCTCTGGGTGGAGCTGTCTGGGGCTTCTACACCTCATCCTGGGCAGAAACCGTAGAAGTGGCCTCTGCACGAGAAGGCAGGGATCCGACGCAACTGCCCCAAACTTCCACAACGGCCTTTCTGCGGGCCTACGCAGCGCTGCAAGCCGGCCAAGCGCAATCTGCCTTGAAGCATTTGCAGGGGCTGGAAGAGAGCCTGCCGGTTCTGAGGGAAGAGATTTGGAAGCTCAGGGCCCAAGCCTATGAACAGTTGCAGGACAAGGAAACAGCCCAAGGGATCTGGTGGCCCCAGATTTTGCAGGAATATCCCCACAGTCCTGTGGCCGCCTACGCCCTCTGGGGGATGGGCCAGGTGGATCGGCTGCGGCAGCAATTTCCCACCCATCCGCTGACCGGACGTGCCCTCAAGCATTTGCTAGAGCTGAACCCCGACCGCTATGACCTGCTGCGGGATTTGGCCCAACATCACCCGCAAACCCCTGGGCTAACGCCGCTGCTGGATCGCTGGCGGCAGGCTCAGGAGGGATCCCTCACGGCTTCCGACTGGCAGATCCTCGCCGATGCCTACTGGGAGCAACGGGAGTACGGCAAAGCTGCCCGGGCCTATGGGCGTGCCCCCGCCACCTCTCAGAACCTCTACCGCTGGGGCCGCAGCCACCAGATCTCGCGGGAGTTTCCCCAGGCCAAAGCGGCTTACCAAGCGCTGCTGGCACAGTTTCCCGATGGGCCAGAGGCTTCTCTCACCCGCCGCCGTTTGGCGGAACTGAGCGACCTGCCGACGGCAATTGAACTCCTCCGACAGGTGGGATCCGGCTCAGATAAAGAAGCTCCAGAGGCGTTGCTCAGCCTCAGCCAGCTCTATGATCGCAACGCCAGCCCCCAATCGGCCCAAGCCACCCGGCAAGCCCTTTGGGATCGCTTTCCGGCCAGCGAAGCTGCAGCCAATGCCGCCTGGACGGTGGCCTGGAGCCAAGCACAAGCAGGCAATCTCAGCCAAGCCATCGCCCTGGCCCAACAGATCGGATCTGCTCAGCGGGACACGGAAATGGGGGCACAACTGCTCTACTGGGCGGGCAAATGGCGGGAACAGCAGGGGGATGTGGCTGCGGCTCGGCAGACCTATCGGCAGGTGCTGCGGCAGTTTCCCCACACCTACTACGGCTGGCGGTCGGCAGTGCAACTGGGCTGGCCGGTGGGGGATTTCTACAGCGGGCGCAAAAGAGTGGAGGTGGATTTTCAGCCGGTGCGCCAACCGTTGCCAGGGGTCTCTGCAGTTACGCAAACCCTGCATTTGATGGGAGCCAGCCAACTGGCCTGGGAACGCTGGCAGGGCGAAACTCCGGTGCAGCGGGATCCCCGCCAGATGAGCGTTGCCGAGCGCTTTGTTACGGGCATTTTGCGCAACAGCGCCGGAGAGCACCTGCGGGGCATTAACCAGGTGGCTGCTTTGCGCTTTAGCGAAGAGCCGGATCCCTTGCTGGAGACGTTGAGGCAGCGCCAAGATTTCTGGCAGGCCATCTATCCGCTGCACTACTATGCGGGCCCCGACAATTCCTGGAGCGGGGATCCCTACGCCCAACCCGGCTTGGCCCACTGGTCACGGCAATTTAACCTCAATCCCTTGATGGTGGCGGCTTTGATCCGGCAGGAATCCCGCTTTGAGCCGGAGATCGTCTCGGCCTCGGGGGCTTTGGGCTTGATGCAGGTGATGCCCGCTACTGGCCGCTGGATTGCCCAGCAGGTCGGCCTGGCCCAGTACAGCCTCACCAACCCCGCCGACAATCTCTACCTGGGATCCTGGTACTTCGACTACACCCACCGCACCTATCAAGACAACACCTTGCTGGCCCTGGCCAGCTACAACGGTGGCCCCGGCAACGTGGCCAGATGGCTGAACCGCTTTGGCTTCGGGGATCCGGATGTGTTTGTGGAGCAGATCCCCTTCCCCGAAACCCGGGGCTATGTGAAGTCCGTGTTTGGCAACTACTGGAACTACTGGCAGCTCTACACCCAGGAGGGGCGCACTCTGGTCAGCCAGCGACTGCATAACCCCTCGTCTTCTTCATGACTTCCGGTTTTTTCGCGGGAGTGCTGCCGTAGAGGGAGTGGGCTTTTTTCCCACAGTATTCTGGGAGAGTTACAGTTATTCCAAGATTTGGCAGTCAAGATTTGACAGTGCCGTTCGCGCTGACAGGACGGGGTTCTATGGTCTCTGGGTCTGAACAACAGGAGAGCGTTCGCGTTAGCAGCGCGGAGCACCATCAGGGGGCGGCAGAAAAGCAGACTGCCCGACAGGAGCTGGCTGTGGATTTTATTCGCCATGGCATAGCCGAGGAACCCCGGCCAGAAGTCGAGGATGCCTTTCGGGCCCTTACAGACGAAGGTCGCAAGCGTTGCCGCAAGGTTGCCCGCCAGCTCAAGAACATGGGCTGGAGGTGGGATCTCCTGCTCACCAGTCCCTTGGTGAGGGCTCGACAGACCGCTGAGATCTTTTTGGACGAGAACCTGGCCGAAGCTGTGGAGGTGTTTGAACCGCTGGCTCCGGGGGGCAGTTTTGCTGACCTGGTGCGCTGGCAAGCAGAGCGGGAACCTCTGGCGTCTTTGGCTCTAGTCGGTCACCAGCCGGATCTGAGCCTGTGGGTACAAGCGGCTGTTGGTCTAAACCCGGCCAACGCCCACGCGATCACCCTCAAAAAAGCAGGCCTAGCCCAAGTGCGCTTTGCCGAAGGCCGGATTGACTACCGCCAGGGATCCCTGACTTTGTTGCTCTCCCCCAAGGTGGTGCTGCGCTGAGAAGAAGCTGGCTCATCATGATAAACGCCCAACGAGTCGGCCAGAGGTTGTGCCCCTAGGTTCAGCGCTGAGAGGAGGTCAGCCGCTCTCCCAGCAATTGCACACAATAGGCCGCCAGCCCCAACCCCACCATGGCAAACATGAAGGCAATCAGGGAAACGGAACCGACCAGCAGGTAGCGCACCAGAATGCTGATTCCGCGGGCCAACGATCCAATCTCCACCTCAATTGGCGGCAACTTGGCCAACATCGAGAGCAGCAGTTGAAAGAACCCGTAGCCCAAACTGACGGCGATGGCGGCCCCCAAGAGGGCACTGAAAGGATGGGGGGATCCCTGGGGCGAGGCGGAAGACATGGGGCAGCACCGGAAAACTCACCTTTATTCTAGGCTGCAGGTACAATGTGGAAGTTTCTTTTCTTTCCGGCAGGCCTGGGGAGTATGGAGAGCGGATCCCATTACGAAGTTTTGGGCGTTTCCGTGGCGGCGACGGCGGAGGAGATCAAGTCTGCCTACCGTCGTTTGGTCAAGTATCACCATCCCGATAGCCTGCTGGCCAAAAAAGATCGGGCCACCGCTGAGCGCATCCGCCAGATCAACGCTGCCTACGCGGTGCTCAAGGATCCCCAATCTCGCCGCGAATACGACCGGCAATTGCACTCCAGCCGCACCTCACCCTGCCCTCAGCCGACGGGATCCCCCCGTGAAACCGTCAGCCACGAAGCCATCGCCCGTGCAGCCTGGATCCGACAGGTCTACACCCCTCTAAACCGAGTGTTGGGGCCCTTGTTGTCTTCCCTAAAGCCTCAGTTAAATGCTTTGGCGGCGGATCCCTTTGATCCCGACCTGTTGCAGTCTTTTGCTGACTATCTGGAAGAGTGTGCGCAGAAACTGGCCCAAGCCCAGCAGATCTTTGGCCGCCTCCCCAATCCCAGCAGCCTGGGGGGAGTGGCTTCTCGCCTCTACTACGCCCTCAACCACCTAGAGGACGCTCTAGAGGAGCTGCAGTATTTCCCCCTGAACTTCGACGACCGCCATCTGCACACCGGACAAGAGCTGTTTCGCCGGGCAGGGGGGCTGCGCCTGGAAGCTATGGAAGCTTACGCCAAGAGTTCACCCTAAGCCAGAGCGGGATCCTCCCCTGGGCAGAGAGGGGCGAGGATCATAGGGGATGGGGATGTACTGCACGGAAGGGCGGCCCATGGTGGCCTGTGGGTACAAGTCCATCAGGGCATAGATTTGGGGTGGCAACTCGGTAGAAATGGGCAGGCCCAACCTTTGGGCTTCTTCGGCAGTGATCGGGTAGTCGTGGGTAACTTGTCCACTGGTTAGGTACTGGATGAGGGGCTCGATGCGTTCGGGGGCAATTTTGCGCTTGGGCACATCGTCCTTCAGGAGATCCCGCACGAAGTTCTGTACCTGTTGCATCGCTTTGCGGGCCAGATCTGCTAGGATCAAGGTTTGGTCATCGATTTCGGCAATGGGTTTATCCGCCACCACCTGCAGAATACTGGCGGCAGCATACCCCCCCAACTGTGGATCCACCGGCCCCAGGACTGCATTGGCATCCATGACGATTTCGTCGGCGGCCAGGGCCAGCATCGTCCCCCCCGACATGGCGTAGTGGGGCACAAACACTGTCACTTTGGCCGGATGGCGGATCAGGGCGCGGGCAATTTGCTCCGTGGCCAGCACCAGGCCACCAGGGGTATGCAAAATCAAATCAATCGGGGTATTGGGTGGGGTAAGGCGAATTGCCCTCAACACCTGTTCGGAGTCCTCGATGCTGATGTAGCGGGAAACCGGGATCCCCAAAAAACTGATCGACTCCTGGCGGTGAATGAGCAGAATCACCCGGCTGCCCCGCTTTTGCTCCAACTCCCGAATGGCCATCAAGCGCCGGAACTCTTGGGCACGACGGTTCAGCAGAGGTTGCAAAGAGCTGAAGATCAGGAAAATCCAGAACAGGCTGCCCCAGTCCACTTTCGCACCTCAAGTGGGATCCCTTTGCTTCCAGGATAGGGGATAGCAAACCTTTGGTGATCTCTGGGCCTCACGAGTTGGGTTCAGACGCCGCGAAAAAGCGATCCAAAGCCTGCAGCAAATCCGGTACGGAAGCTTGGTCAATCCAGGATCGAATATAAGCCTGCTGCTCCGCCAAGTTTTCAATGCGGCCCAACTTTTGCATGGCCAAGTAGCGGGTTTCTGCCGCGGCGCGATTGGTTTGCAAGTCCAGCCGCTGCTCCGGGGTCAGCGGATACTCTGTTTGGGCCAACAGGTGATCGGCCACCATCATGAACAGCAGAGGCCCCGCCAATTCCACCTGGGGCTCGGCTTCTGGCTCAGAATCGGCAGCAGCGAGATCTTGGAGATCTTGAAAAAGATCCTGCCCCAGTTGCAGCAGCTCTTCTGCTGAAGCAGCCCGCAGCACCGTCTCGGCAGTGGCCCGGAGCGGCTCTGGGGAAACCCTGTGGTGGATGGCCAATTCCGCCAGGGCCTGTTCCCATTGATCCCGTTGGGCTTGCACCACAGCCCGCTCTTCTGGGGAAAAGTCCAACCGCTCCAGCACCACCTCCAGAGCCACAGCCCCCACCAACAGAGGGGGAAAGCGCAGCACCGTAGAGGCAGATCCCGCCTGCTCCAAAAAGGTTTCCAAATCCGGGCCGGATCCCCTGTCCAGCAAGTCCTGCAAGTAGGCCAACACCTCTTGAGGCGAGGTCAACCTGAGGATCCCTCGCACCTGTGCCCGCAAGTCTGCGGGGATCCCAAGGAGCTGCACCTGGACTTCGGCCCGCGCCTGCGCTTCTGCAATCAACTCCGGCAAATCTGCCGTTGCCCGACCGGCCTGCAACAAAACCTGGCTAGAGTCCTGCAACAGGCTGGCCGCTTCCACAAACAGCAGCACCTGCGGGACTTGCAGCGTTGGCCAAACCATGCTAGCCGGGCTGTGGATCCGCAGGGGATCCCTCCGATTCTGGATTGGCTGGCGCAGCGGGGTGAGCTGAAGTGGGCTTGTGCCAGTGCAGACCGATCAGAGCATCGTACAAAAAGCCCCAAAACTCTCCCTTCTCCCAGATCCCCAGCGTTTGCTGGCAGTTGCGCGCGTCCAGCTCAGGTTTGGCTGCCCAGTAGGCTGCTTGGTATTTGTACCAGGGAACAGAAGGCCAGAGATGGTGGATCAGGTGATAGTTTTGCCCCAACAGCAGAATGTTGGTCAGCCATCCGGGATAGACGCGGGCATTGTACCACCGCTCTTGGGATTGAAAAGGGCGATGGGGCAGGTAGTCAAAAAACAAGCCCAGCAAGAACCCCATGATAAAGGCAGGGGGTAGCCAATAGTTCATGATGTAGTCGGTGTAGCCGAAGTAGCTGGCCAGACCAAAGGTCAGGATAACCACCAGCCGACTCAAGCCCCACTCCAGCAGATCCCAGCGACCTTTCCGCCAGAGCTGCCGCTTAAAGAAAAACACCTCATGGTAGAAAAACCGCGGCGCGATCAGCCACAGCGGCCCTCCCGTTGAGACATAGTGATCGGGATCGTCTTCAGGATGGTTGACGTGGGCGTGGTGCTGCATGTGTACCCGCTTAAAGACGGGATAGACAAAACCCTGCAACAGGGCAGAGCCGTGTCCGAGTGCCTCGTTCAGAAAGCGGTTGCGGTGGGCCGAGCCATGGGAAGCATCGTGAATCACCGTGCCCAGAACATAGAGGGCCACAAAATTGAGCCAGAACACCATCCATTTGGGCCAGTGCCAAAAGGCGTACCCGCCAAAGCAAGAGGCCGAAAGCACCACCGCAGCCAAAAACATCAGCAAGGTGGGATTCCAAAATTCCGAGGGTGGCCCCAACAGCTCACGAGGCAATGCGAAAGGTTTTTGGGCTGGTTCAGCAGTAGCAGCAACAGTCATCGGCAGCCATCCTTAGGTGCGCACAGTGCAGACAGAGAGGATGGGTCGAGGCAGCGCGTCCCAGTCATCACACCGAAAAGAGATCGAAGAGATAAGTTTGTTAACTTTCGTTAGTATACGGCAGAGACCTGCCCAGCTTCTCAGCCCAAGCCTTATTTTCCTCACAACCCCAGCCATGGGGGCACCTTCCTCTCCTGGCCAAGGATTCCCGAAGGATCCCGGCAACGGCAAACTGCCCCTGAAGCCAGAGAAAAGCCGTAGTGTGAGGTTTTGTTGCAATTCATGTGCAGATTGCGAGGGGATCCCAGCAGGAGGGGTAATCTAAGGGTCGGTTAACCTGAGCTGAGGATGGAAACCATGATGCCTGTTGTTGCGCTGTTGGCTCTGACCGCTCAAACCAGCCCCTGGTCCCCCCTGAACGCCGTGATCATTCTGCTCTGCACAGGGCTGGCTTACCTGAGCTTCAAATCCTCCTCTGGAGTGGCCTCAGAGACTGGGCCGGTACTGGGAATGACCTGGCCGGAAGTCATCGGGGTTGCCAGCTTTGGCCATTTGTTGGGAGTGGGGGTCGTTTTGGGCCTCTCTAACATTGGCGTTCTTTAGGCTGACGCGAACGGAAGAGGGAACGCCTGGGGAAATAAGCACCGCTGTCGTGGAGGGACAACCCAACACAGTAAGTGCTGTCGCAGAACCAGGAACCAGAATCCCTTGCCTGTAGGCAGGGGGGTATGTCAAGTTTCTTGAACTTGGCCGGGATCCCTGCTTGGTGATGTTACACTCTATTTCGATTCTGAAAAAAGCAGTTCCTTCAGCCGCGTTTTCCCCTGAGGTTTGTTGCCATGTCAGCGATGATGCTCCTGGCCAGTTTGCCGGAAGGCTATGAATTGTTTGACCCGCTGATCGACATTTTGCCGATCATCCCTGTTCTGTTTTTCCTGCTGGCCTTTGTCTGGCAAGCGGCAGTGGGCTTCAAGTGAAGCCATCGCTCCTGCTGAGGTCTTGTCCGGAGGAAACTCAGGCAGGGCCGAGGTGCTTCCCCCCAGCTCCTCTCCCAGGTTGGGGGGTTTGTTGCTATACCCCGGCAAAAGCGACAAGCCGTCTTGTCACTGGTCAAAAACGTAAATGCCAATGACTCCCAAAACTGGGCCAGGGATCCGGCGCTAGGGTTCGCGGTCGAGGACACCGGTAATCCAGAGAACCCCTGCCAAGCAGACGAAGTGGGCAAACGTCACGTTGATGTTGGCGGCCAGCAGCAGCACTCCTGTCACCTGGTTGGCCTGGGTGCGGGAAAACATGCGCGCCAACAGCTCGCCCACTTGGGCTTCCATACCAATCAAAGCAAGGAAGGCCCCAATGAGGCTGACATAGGTGACCAACTGCAACTGCTTGGGCAAATCCAATTGGCTTAGGGCATCAGCAGAAGCTGAGCGGCGCTCCGCGTGGAGCAAGTAGCGCCAGTTGAAAAATAGACCGGCTGCCAGGGTGAGCAATGTAAACAAGGTGAACCAGAAGGCGATGACAGCCCCCAGCGAGTCATCTCGATAGACGGTATTTTGGCCGATTAAAAAGCCAAACCACAGCAGCAGCGCCGTCGCCCCCAAGATTGCCTGGAACCAAAACCCAAAGCGACGAGTCATGCGCAAACGAGACTTCATCCGCTCGATAGCCGCCCGTACTGACGGCGACATGGGCTCGTTCATCTTTTTCCCCCGCTCGCCTGGATGAACACCAACGTTCGCTTCCAGCCTATCTTCATTCTCCGGCCCCAGTCACTTTTACCAGTCACTTTTATCGGGCTGGCGGTTGGGGATCCTCGCTTTGTAGGCGGAGAATTTCGGCCTCAATGCGCTGTTGCAAAGCTTTTCCCTCTTCGGAGCGAATCAGGAGGGTAATGCGGTTGTAGTCGGGCACGGTCATACCGTGGCGAGTGATGATCTCGGTCGCGGTGCGGATGAATTCTCGCCGGATTTGATCTTTGCTGGCCGGGTCGTTTGTGGCTTGGGAGCGCTTTTGGGCCTCTTGCCGGTGGGGCTCCATCTCCAAGACGATACGGGCGTACATTGTTACCTGCTCATCGCTCAACACCACAGAGGTGGTGGGGGTTTGAGCCACGGCAAGAGAAACAGTCAGCACAGGGATCCAAGTGCAAACCCAGATCAAACCCACCAGCCCTTTTTGGACCACGCTTTGGATTGGAAATGCCGTCCACCATCTCCGACTTGCTTTGCCTGACACCGCTGATGTCTCCCCACCCGCCAAATGTTGCTCAGGTTGCCTAGGGTTTTTGTGAGCTTTCGGCCCCACGCCGGTTCAACACTCTGATGAACCCCGCGGGCTTCGATCCTATCTGCTTCTCTCTGTGAAAGCCTAGGGCGTCGTCCACGCTGACAACTGAGCTTGCTTTTCCATTTGACCGAAAACTGGTCTTTAGGTTCCAGTTCCAGTCCCTTTCCAGCCTATCTGACACCCAGAAGGGAGTGGCCTCTGGGATAATGGGGATGAATTGTTGGTTATTGCCCCTATGCATTTGGAACGTCGCCCGGTTTTCCCGTTTACGGCCATCGTCGGCCAAGAGGAGATGAAATTGGCCTTGCTCCTCAACGTGATCGACCCGCGCATTGGCGGGGTGCTGATCATGGGGGATCGCGGCACGGGCAAGTCCACCACCATTCGCGCTTTGGCCGACCTGCTGCCCCGGATCGAGGTGGTGAAAGGGGATCCCTTCAACAGCCACCCACGGCAGCGGGACTTGATGAGCGATCAAGTGTGGGAACGCCTGCAGGCGGGAGAAACGCTGGAAAGCACTTGGATCCAGGTGCCGATGGTGGATCTGCCCTTGGGGGCAACAGAAGACCGAGTGTGTGGCACTCTCGACATTGAGCGGGCCTTGGCTCAGGGGGTGAAGGCTTTTGAGCCGGGGCTACTAGCCAAGGCCAATCGAGGCATCCTTTACGTGGATGAAGTCAACTTGCTGGATGACCACTTGGTGGATGTGTTGCTGGATGCGGCGGCCTCAGGCTGGAACACCGTGGAACGGGAGGGCATTTCCATTCGTCATCCGGCTCGGTTTGTGCTGGTGGGATCCGGCAACCCGGAAGAGGGGGAATTGCGGCCTCAACTGCTGGATCGCTTTGGCATGTTCGTCCAGATCGAAACGGTGCGAGATGCTGCCCTGCGGGTGCGGATCGTGGAGGAGCGCAGCCAGTTCGACGCCGATCCCCAGGCTTTTTTGGCCAAGTATGCCGATTCCCAGCAGCGCCTGCGGGAACGCATCGAAAAAGCCCAACATCTTTTGCCCAACGTGGCAGTGGATCCCGATTTGCGCTTGAAGATCTCCGGAGTATGTGCGGCTTTGGAGGTGGATGGACTGCGCGGAGACATTGTCACCAACCGGGCTGCCAAGGCCCTGGCGGCTTTGGAAGGGCGGAGCGAGGTCACCGTCGCCGATATCCGTCGGGTGATCAGCCTGTGTTTGCGTCACCGCCTGCGCAAGGATCCCTTGGAAACCATCGACTCCGGCTACAAGGTGGAAAAAGCCTTCAGCGAAGTGTTCCAGGTGAGCTTGGAGAGCGCCGCCTAGCCCTCACCCCCCAGCCCCTCTCCCAGGGGGAGTGTGCCCTCACCCCCCAGCCCCTCTCCCAGGGGGAGAGGGGAGTAGGGTGGCTGCTAGCTTGTCGGCAATGGCGGCAATCCAGGTTTGCTCCTGCCGGCTGAAGCTGCGTGGGGTATCGCTCCCCAAAATCAAGCACCCTCGCTGGCCGATGGGCTGGCACAGCACGGCCTGGGATCCGGGGGGCAACAGGCCATCGAACTCGGCGCGGGCCGGGAACAGCTTGAGATCCACCAGATAGACGGGTCGCCCCGTTTGCAAAACCCGCTGCAAAACGCTCTTGGGCTGAATGGAGGGCATCTGGCCGGGGTTGGCCAGGATCCCCCGTTGTAGGAGGGTTCGCCCACCCACCCAGATCACCACGGTGCGGGCGGCGGTGGTGCTGAGCAGGGTATGGGAGGCCCAAGCCAGCTCCAGTTTCTCGCTTTCGGAAAGATCGGGATGCCAATCACAGCCGGGGATCCCCTGCAGGGGGGCCGTTTGGGGTGGAAGAGGCTGGATCTGCTGCCACAGCAGGCCGGTCAGGATCAAAACGGCGCTGAGGAGGATCCCCAAGGCATCTGAACGGGACTGGCTGGTAAGCAATTCCGGCGTAAAGGCCAGTCGATTAATAACCAAAAGGACGCTGCCCAAAAGGCCGGTCACCAGAGGCAGCCGCCTCACCCAGCGATTGGGATCCCTGGGGGCTGGGGTGGGTTCAACCGTCAAGGCAGGCTAGGCATAACCTAGAGGAAGTAACGGGAGAGAAGGGAGAAGCTCTTTCCTCTCTGCTCCCTTGAAGATTAAAGAACTGAAGTTCAGTATAAAGCCAACTCAGAGACGGCTCCAAATGCCAAGGCGCTCCTGCTGGGCTTTTTCTTGTAGGCCACCGTAGTAGCTGTCGTACTTGATGTTGTGGCTGTAGGGGATGATGCGGGCCAGGCCATTGCGCACCAACATGGCGTTCATCTGATGGCCTTCTAACCAGACATAGGCCTCCACCAAGCCCGTAGCATCTACGTTGCGCAGCAACTTATCCCCTTCCAGCTTGACGGTGCGGTAGAGGATGCGCTCCCGCATCAGTTCAATGGCTTGCTGGTAATAGGGGTTTTCTTCCGGGCTGAGACCCTCGATCCCGGCCAACCGGATTAGGCGCATCTTCTGTTCCCCTTCGATTTGCACCACTAGGGTGTCGCCGTTGACCACCCGCACCACAACCGCATCTGGGTAGCGATCGAAGCGGTGGTTGTCGAAGTAGAACGGGGTATCGGGAACGACCCGGGGCTCTCCAAACCCGTGGCTGGGAAGGACGGGTATGGCCAGAAGCAATCCCAATGCAGCAGAGCCGAGAGCAATACGCTGGAACATGACCTTAATTCCCCACTTTGGACGCAGCCCCCTCTTCTTTTCCCGCCGGGGAGTTTCCGGTGGCAACGCTCAAAGTGTAATGGTAGCGGCAACTCTCCAGAAAACAATCCCACCGCAGATTTGAATTGGCCAGCAGTAGATCCGCCGTTGGTTGGGTTGCCCAAGGCTCCCAGGCGACTGAGCCATTCCTGCTCGCTTTTCTTCAGTTCCCCGGCTCTCCCCGCAGTTGCTGGGCAAATTTGTCGGCGAACTTGTCGCTGTCGAAGCGAGCCTGCGCGTTTTGAATGGCTTGGTGAATGCGCCGCTCGGTCGCGTCCGTGGTGCGGAGCACTTTGCACCCATCTCGGGTGTGGGTATTTGGGGTATAGCCGGGCTGAGGGTAAAAGCTTGGAAGCCCTTCTCTACTCTAAGCCTTGAATCACGTTTTTCTTTCTGCTTCTCCCAAGGCGGCTCCGGCGGTCGTTGCCAAGGTATTAAAAGTTCCACGGCTCCTGCTCTCTTTGGGAGACATTCTGAACTCAAAAAGAGGCTCTGGGGTGGTTATTTGTAGAACCCAAGCTACTACGCGGGTACAGCGGGGCAAGTTTCCGGAGAGGTTATCAAGCGCTACACAGAGGCTCAGAAGACAGAGCAAGGGGGCGATTGAGTCCCTTTGGTCACACTCAAGGCTCATATCCATGCTGGCTTACAAGCTGAGGCAGTTTTGAGGGACGCTCTGTAGCTGCTGTCAACCTGCCGTGAACCTAGGACCGCTGAGATAAACGATGATAAAAACAGCAGCTGCTGTTAACCCTCCGGACTTCGAAGCCTAGGGATCCCCTCCATGACTTCCCAGATTCAGCCCTGCACACGCGAACAGATCTTGAATGGAATGGGCATCACCACCCTGTTTTCGGCTCTCATTGTGGGTCTCTGGATCTGGCTGGGATCCTCCTTTCCCGTGCCGTTTCGCTGGGATCCCCTGGCCTTGGCGTGGGGGGCAGGGCTGGGACTGGGGGTGGCTCTGCTCAGCGGCGGGGTTTACCGGCTCTGGCCAGCCTATCGTCGGGCAGCCACTGCCTACTTACACTGGGTGGCGGATCCCTTGCAGTGGGGAGATATCCTTTGGGTGGGCCTGCTGCCGGGCTGGAGCGAGGAATGGCTGTTTCGCGGTGTGCTGCTGTCAGCTCTGGTGGCCAGCCCCTTAGGGTGGACAGGCGGGATCCTGCTGAGCGGCCTCTTGTTTGGCGCCTTGCATTGGCTGGGATGGCAGGGCTGGCCCTATGCCGTCTGGGCCAGCGGGGTTGGTATCCTCATGGGGATTGGCTTGTGGCTGTCGGGAAACCTGTTGGTCACCATTGTCGCCCACACCCTTGTCAACTGGATTGGGGTTTGTGCCTGGAAATGCTTTTTCTCTCAAGCGGAGCCCTGAAGGATGCAGTTTTCCTGCTCCCCTCTTCCCTTATGGGAAAGGGGTTGCCTGTAAGCAGCGCAGAACCTTGGGCAAGTGCCGCAAATTGAGCTTAACTTACTTGTCGATGCCTTCCTGTCAATGCCCCACCGAGATCTCCTACAACTAGTTTGGGGATCCTTCCCATGGCTGCGCGTGGGGCGATCCTTGCTGCTGGTCGGGCTGGTGGTGTACGGCTACCTGCTCTGGCTGGGCTGGTTTCAATCGGAGCGGCTGATCTTTCTGCCCCAGCCCGCCAGCTATCGAGATGGGGATGCCATTCTCAAGCTCACGACCTCTGATGGGCTACAGATTTCAGCGGTACATTTGCCCAATCCCGCCGCTGCCTACACCCTCCTCTACAGCCATGGCAACGCCGAAGACTTGGGGGATATCCTGCCCCGCCTGGTGGGCCTGCAGCAGGCTGGGTTTGCCGTCTTGGCCTACGACTACCGCGGTTACGGCACCAGCGAAGGGATCCCTTCCGAGGCCGGCGCTTACAAAGATATCGAGGCCGCTTACACTTACCTAGTTGCCCAAGGGATCCCGCCGGAGCGGATCTTGGTCTATGGAAGATCAGTAGGGGGCGGGCCCTCGGTTTACCTGGCAGCGCAAAAACCAGTGGGCGGCCTGATCCTGGAATCTACTTTCGTGACTGCCTTCCGCGTCTTGACGCGCATCCCGCTGCTACCTTTCGATCGCTTCGACAACCTCAGCCGCATGGCCAAGATCAATTGCCCGCTGCTAATTTTGCACGGTACCCAGGATCGTCTAATCCCCTTCTGGCATGCTGAAGCCCTTTACCAAGCAGCACGGGATCCCAAACGCTTGGTGCCCATCGAGGGAGCCGATCACAACAACTTGCTGCAGGTGGCCAGAGAGCGCTATGTCACCATCCTGCACCAATTCGTAGCCGAGCTGGTGGATCCCAAGCTGCAGGCAGGCTGAGCAGCAACTGCCAATGTTCCCTTCCTTGCGTAACTGGGAGGTCGCGAGCGGGAATAGGAATGGTGGCGTTAACTGGCCTTTAAGCTTTTTGAGCCAGCAATTCTTGCAACAGATTCTGCGCCGTCTCCATAAAGCGCATCACATCGGGATGATGGCTCCAGATGGGGTCATTTTCAGGAAAAACCTCCAGCGAGAACATACCCTGCACTGCCTGGAGGTAGGGCAGCAGGACGGCATAGCTGGCCTGGCTGAGACCAGACCTCAGAACCTTATCCAAGAGCTTGAGCATCTGCCGTACCAGCTCCCAGCTCACTTTCAAAGGGGGGTAGAGCATCACACAGAGGGGAAACAGCTCCTGCTGGATAGCCGCCATGCTGCCTTCTAGGGCACAGAGGCCCAAGTACACCTGAAACATCTCCACATCGCGGATGCTGGAAATCCGCACGTTCAGATCTGTCAAAGGACCGCTTTCGCAGTGATAGTCCGGAAAACGTTGGGCTACCTCGGCACAAATGGACTCTGCCACGCTGGTAACCAGGGGCAAGAGCTCTTGAATAGCAGCCAAAGGCGCAGAAAAGTGATCGCCTGCCTGGGCGGCAGCGGCCTCGTACATCCTCTGCAAAGGCATGTACAGGTGGTCATCCATAACCTTCAAGTAGGGGTGGAAGAGACCCCGCTCCTGGGGCAGCAGAGCCTGCAGGACCATTTGCCCCGTGTAGTGAAATTGCATGCTTAAAAAGCCAAGTACCCGCGGATCCGGCTTGCTGTAGCGAGCCCGCAGCTGGCCACAAGATGGCGCGATCTTTACCGAAAAGCGGGCTGGTGAGAGGCCCTCCCCACAACTTGCTGCTGCCTTTTCAAATAACTCCTGGGAATCCTCGGCAATTTGCCAGGGATCAATCAAGTCCGGATCCAGCCGCTGCCTCGGTATTTCAGCAGCCAAGAGCCGCTCCGTCTTCGCCCAGGCCTGGGAGCTGGCAAAGCGCAAAGATCCCTTCACCTTGTCAGCTAGAGGGGCGCCTGGCAGCTCGCCCAAGGCAGCCTGTGCCCGTAGCTTGTCTACATATTTTTGCGCCCACAGGGTGGCCAAGCTGCAAGGTGTAACGGTTTCTGCGTCTTGCCTCAATTCTTCCATGGCCTACCTTACGTCAGAGGATCTAGTGCTACCTAGCATACTTCTAGGGGGCTACCGCTGCAGCAAAGAACTTAAGGAACGTTAAGATCCGCGCAGCAATTGTTTACGTTCTGCCTGGGCGCAAGGCGTCAGGGAAGAGGAGGAGCACTCCCTCCCGCCAGCAAGAATCTTAAAATCACCTGCAATCCGCTCGGAAAAGTGGAGTTATGTGGCAAGATCGGAAGGGATCGGGTCGAAGGATCCGGATCCCTGTCTCACCGGATTGAACCCTTTTACGGAGGATCAAGAGCGTATGTCTCTCCGACTTGGCGATACTGCTCCCAATTTCACGCAAAAGTCTACCCACGGCGAAATCGATTTCTACTCTTGGGCCGGGGATAGCTGGGTGGTGTTGTTCTCTCACCCCGCCGACTACACGCCGGTCTGCACCACGGAGCTAGGCACTGTTGCGAAGCTGATGCCCGAATTTGAAAAGCGGGGTGTGAAGGTGATCGCCCTCAGTGTGGACGATGTGGACTCCCACGTCGGCTGGGTAAAGGACATCGAGGAAACCCAGAACGCCACTTTGACCTATCCCATTTTGGCAGATGCAGACCGCAAGGTCTCTCAGCTCTACGGCATGTTGGATCAAACCAACCTCAATCAAGAAGGGCTGCCCCTGACGGTGCGCTCGGTGTTCATCATCGATCCCAACAAGAAGATACGCCTCATTCTTACCTACCCGGCCAGCACAGGCCGCAACTTCGACGAGCTCCTGCGGGTGATCGATGCCCTACAGCTGACGGATAAGTACAATGTCGTCACCCCTGCCGACTGGAAAGACGGTGACGATGTCATCATTCCGCCTTCGCTGAAAGATCCGGAAGTGCTGAAAGAGAAGTTCCCAAAAGGCTACAAGGAAATTAAGCCCTATTTGCGGGTCACCCCTCAGCCCAACAAGTAGAAGTCTCAGCAATCGAACCTACTTTCGGCTGATCCCTTCTCTGCCGAAGCTGCGCTCCCCTCGATTTGGATCCCCGACCAGGGGATCCTTTTTTATTTCAAGCCAGATTGAGACACTTTCCCTTTGGGAGAGAGGAGTTAGGGATCCCTCATTTTGCAGTTGGGGAAAGTTTATTCTTCGGGGAAAGAAGCCGCCTCTGCTGCTTTTTTGGCCAGCTCATCTACTGTGAAGTAGCGATGAAACTTATCGGTCACCCGCAACCAAGGGGAACGGCAGCCTTCTTTGCGATAGCGGGTAACGAAGCCTTTTTCTACCAGCTCTGCCACGTGCTGATAAGCACCTTGGCCGCGCAACTCCACCAACTCCGCCTGCGAGAGGGGGCCACGCAGAATGATGGTGGCCAGGGTACGGGTGGCACCCACCCCAATCTCAGGGGGCAAGAGCCGGTTGGCCAGCTCCAAAAACGGCTCCCGCAACTGCAGGGCAAACCCTTCCCCCACCTGTAGGACTTCCAGGGCAGAATCGCGATGGGCATAGTCTTCCATTAATTCCAGCAGCGCATCGTAGGCTTCGTCGCGACTGCAATGGGCCAACTGGGCCAGGGCGGATAGCTCCAGGGGCTGCCCTTTTAAGTAGAGGATCGCTTCGATCTGATTTTTCAGGGCCAAGACACGCTCCCTCTGACCTTGCCTTTCCGCCAACAAGGGATGCGAAATCGACTTAAGAGAACGCGGGGCCATTGCAACAAGGGATCCGCTTAACTTGCTCCGTAGCATAGCAGCAGTTCTAGGCTGAGGGATCCCTTGGCCAAGCGGGCCGGATCCATCCTCGCCTTCGAGCTAGAACCCTACCCCTGATGCCACCACCATCACCACCACCGCCGCAAAGATAATCAAGGCGTAAAACTGGGCCTTGCCGCTCTCCAGGTATTTCATCGCCTCGCCGCTCACCATGGTCACCAAGCCCGTCAGGTTGACCACACCATCCACAATGCGGCTGTCCACCTCCAGCGCCTCCCGTGCCACGAAGCGGGTGCCCTGCACAAAGACTCGCTCATAGAGGTCGTCAATGTACCACTTGTTGAGGGAGAAGTAGTAGAGCGGCTGCAGGCTTTGGGGGAAGGTGCCCGGGTCGATGCGCTTTTGCCAGTAGATCAAGCTGGCCAAGGTGATGCCGATCAGCCCAATGCCCACGGAGCTACCCGCCATGATCAGAAACTCTGCCCAATCGAAATGGCCCGCCAGCACCTCCTGCCACTCTGCTGCCACCAGCGGCAAAATCGAGCCTGCCTCTGCCACAGACTCAGTCGGTGGGTGGATGAAAGCTTCAAAGAAGTTGGCAAAAGGGGTACCCACCAGGCCAATCAGCACAGAAGGGACGGCCAGAGCCAACAGCGGGAAGGTCATCGACCAAGGGGACTCATGGGGCTCTGAGGCATGGGCATCTCCGTCGTGCAGGTTTTCGTGGGCTTCAGGATGGCTGCTGGGCTGGGGTTTTTCTTGAATGTTCATGGCTCCAGGGCCAAAGGCCGGCTGTTTCCCCGCAAAAACGTAGGCAAAAGCCGGCACAGGACGGCCGTGGCTGATGGCCACCTCCTGCCGCAGTCTCAGGTTGGTGCCGCGAAACTCCCCTTCGAAGGTGAGGAAGTAGATGCGGAACATGTAGAAGGCGGTGATCCCGGCGGTGAGGAAGCCCACCCCCCACAGAGCTGGGTTCCGTTCGAAAACAGCGCCCAAGATCTCGTCTTTAGACCAAAAGCCGGCGAAGGGCGGGATCCCACAAATGGCCAACGTGCCGATCAAAAACGTGATGGCCGTAACCGGCATGTATTTGCGCAACCCCCCCATCAGGCGCATGTCTTGGGCCAAAACCGGGTCATGGCCGACCACCGCTTCCATGCCGTGGATAACCGAGCCAGAGCACAAAAAGAGCATCGCCTTAAAGTAGGCGTGGGTCATCAGGTGAAACAGGCCCGCCCCATAGGCGCCGCACCCCATGGCCATGACCATGTAGCCCAGCTGGGAAATGGTGGAGTAGGCCAAGCCCTTTTTGATGTCATTTTGGGTGATGGCAATGCTGGCCCCCAAAAAGGCCGTGCCCGCCCCTGTCCAGGCAATGATGTCCATAGCCACCGGGATCCCTTCCAGCACCGGGAACATGCGGGCCAAGAGGAATACCCCAGCCGCCACCATCGTCGCCGCGTGGATGAGAGCCGAGATAGGCGTGGGACCTTCCATAGCATCCGGCAACCACACATGCAGCGGGAACTGGGCCGACTTGGCCACCGGCCCCAAGAACACCAACACCGCAAACAGGGCAATCAAGCTGCTGCTCACTGCCCCGCTAGCCAGCATCTCCTGCAAGTTGCGCCCGATCTCGTCAAACGCGAAGGTGCCGGAAATCCAGTAAAAGCCCAAAATGCCCAACAGCAGGCCGAAATCTCCCACCCGGTTGACCACAAACGCCTTTTGCGCTGCTTCTGCCGCTGCCTGCCGGTCGTGCCAAAAGCCGATGAGCAGGTAGGAGCACATCCCCACCAGCTCCCAGAAGATGTAGATCTGCACCAGGTTGGGGCTGACCACCAAGCCCAGCATCGAGGAGCTAAATAAGCTCAGGTAGGCGTAGAAACGCACATAGCCGGGATCGTGGGCCATGTAGCCATGGGAGTAGATCTGCACCAGAAAGGCCACCGTGGTCACCACCACCAGCATCATGGCGCTCAGGTGATCCACGACAAAGCCCATGTCCACCGAGAAGGATCCCGCCTGGGCCCAGGTGATGGTTCTGAGGACGGTTTCGTGCCCTTGCACCTGGCTGACCAAAAGGGCAAAGGCATGAACCATCGCCGTCCCGGTCGCGAACACGCTCAAAAAGGCAGCCAGAGAGCGGTTGGCCCTTGTCCAGGCGTTGAACATCAGGATACCTAAGCCGAGGAGAAAGGCTGCCACCAAAGGATAGACGGGGATCAACCAGGCGTATGTGTAGATGAATTCCATGGGAAATGCTTCCGAATGCGTCCTCTCACAGCAACGAACCTGCTCTGCTAGCCCTGCAATTGGCCGGTGGGAGTGTCTGGTGGGCTGGCATTTGCTCAACTGCTTCTGCCATTGTAAACTTTTGCGACAGAGTGCGGATCCGGATCCCGAGCATCAAGTCCATCACAGCAGAGGCTTTTCCCAGAGATCAATCGGGATCCCCGCAGCTAAATCTGTAAATATCCTAAAGAATCGGCTCTGAGCCCAAGCTGACGGTCGCAAGCAAAAAGATGACAGGGATCCCTTGCCAACGCTACAACAAAGGCTAGATCTACTGGCGGTCTGGAGAAACTACCCATGAGCTTGAACCTGGTGACCTTGGTGGGGCGAGCCGGCATGGATCCGGAGGTGCGCTACTTTGAGTCAGGCAAGGTGGTCTGTACTTTTAGCTTGGCGGTCAACCGATTCCGCAAAGGAGAAGACAAGCCCGATTGGTTCAGCCTAGAGTTGTGGGGCCGCACTGCCGAGGTGGCCGGAGAGTATGTGCGCAAAGGCAGTCTTATCGGAGTAACGGGCAGCCTCAAGTTCGATCGCTGGAAAGACAAATCCACCGGAGAAGAGCGCCAGAGGCCCATCATCGCTGTAGATCGCCTAGAACTGCTGGGATCCCGTCAAGACCGCGACTCCAACCTGCCCCCCGAAGAGCCGTTTTGACCCGTTGGACTGGAGCTGGGCAACCTCAAGGTCCCGCTCCTTCCAAGCATCGCCTGCATTCCTGCACCACCTCTGTCAAATCCTGGCTGCACCAGGGATAGTCCAACGGGGGTCGCCGGATCACCCACAGAGGGATCCCCAGGGTTTTGGCCACTGCCTGTTTGATCCCCAGCCCACCTGCTTCCCCAGAAGCTTTGCTGATCACCACCTGAGGGCTGAGCTGTTGCCAAAGCTGTAGTTCCTGCTCCAAGCTGAGGGGTAAGCGCATCCCAATCACCCGCTCGGCAGGGATCCCCGTTTGCACCGCCTGGGAAACCGATTCCGGCAGCACCCGCGCCCACAGTTGGCAGCGGTCTTGCCAAGGTACAAACAGGGGCAGGGCCTTCACTCCCACCGTCAGCAGCACCCGCCGCCCCGCCAGCACCGCCTCTGTGAGCACCCCCTGCCAGTCCGGCACCACCTGGACCCAGGGATCCAGCTCCAGAGGAGGGCGTTCGTAGCGCAGGTAGGGGATCCTCAGTTGAGCCGTCACCTGGATGGCCAGTTGCGAGATTTGCTGGGCAAAAGGATGAGAGGCATCCACCACTACGCGGATCCGGCACTCTTGCAGGAATTCTTCCAGAGATGGCGGCGAAAATCGGGTGACCACCACCTGACCGGGCAAATCCTGATACAGCCTTCTAGCCCCTTCGGTGGTGACGGTTGCCACCCAAGGGATCCCCTGCCGGCTGAGGGCGTCGGCCAAGCTGCGGCTCTCGCTAGTGCCCCCGATCAAAGCCACTTCAACTGGACTACCAACTGAGCTCATGGTGTGTTGCCAAACTTTGACGCCCGTAGATACGATCAAGATCACCGGCTGGAGGCAATTGCTCATGATCGAGATGCATGTGGCTGGGATTGCGGTCGATGCCGTCAACCAAAACCCCATTGTCATCCTGCGCGATGGCAGTGAGCGTCGTGCCCTGCCCATTTGGGTGGGAAAAGCAGAGGCCAACGCCATTTTGCAGGCCCTGGACGACCAAAAGCCACTGCGCCCCATGACCCATGATCTCATCCTCAACTCCTGGAAGACGTGGGGGATCAAGCTGGAGCGAGTCATCATTCACGCGTTGCTGGATAACACCTTCTACGCGGTGCTCGTCACCGTGAATGGTGACAAAAAACAAGAGATCGACTGCCGCCCCAGCGACGCCATTGCCCTCGCTCTGCGGGCCCATGTTCCCATCTGGACGGTGGAAGAGGTCATTGCGGAAGCCTCGATCCCCATGAACCAAGATGCCGACGAAGCAGAGCGGGAGGCCTTTCGCAAGTTTGTAGAAAATGTAACCCCCAGAGACTTTATCCGCAGCTACCCCATGACCGACCATCCCACCGAAGCCGACAGTTAAGCAGCTAAGGCGGATCCCACCCCCAGGGATCCCGGCAGACAGGCCATGCCCCAGGTTGCCAGGTTAACGGTCTATCCCATCAAGTCCCTGGATGAGATCCCTCTGTCTGAGGTGAGGCTGACGGCGGGGGGAACTTTGGAAGGGGATCGCCGCTACGCCCTCTTGGATGCGGAGGGGAAGCGGGTGAACGGCAAACGCCATGCTGCAGTCCACCGCCTGCGTGCCCGGTTTGATCCCCGGTTGTGCCGGGTGCAGTTGTGGGGGGAGGGCAAGGCGGCTCAGTTTGACCTGCAGCAGCAGCGGGATGCTTTGCAGACTTGGCTCAGCGATTGGTTCGGTTTTCCGGTGCAACTGCTGGAGGAGCCTCTCAGGGGGTTTCCGGATGATCCCTATGCCAACGGCCCCACCCTGATCAGCACAGCCACTCTGGAGACGGTGGCCGGTTGGTTCCCCAACTTGACCCTGGAAGCGGTTCGGCAGCGCTTTCGCATGAATATCGAGCTGTCGGATTGCTCTGCCTTTTGGGAGGATCGGCTCTTTGCCCAGGCAGATCAAGGGGTGCGCTTTCGCATTGGGGAAGTGGAGCTGCTGGGCCTCAACCCCTGCGCCCGCTGTGTGGTGCCCACCCGGGATCCCCTGAGCGGAGAGGCCTATCCCGGTTTTCAAAAGCACTTCGTAGCGCAACGGCAGAAAACCTTGCCACCCTGGGCCGAAGCCAGCCGCTTTGACCATTTCTATCGCCTTGGAATCAATACGTGGATCCCGAGAACGGAGGCGGGCAAGCACCTGAGGGTTGGGGATCCCGTCGAAATCCTCGGGGTTGAACCCCTCAGCCTTTACCCTGAGCTGAATCGAACCCCAGGTTAGTTTCCGACCTACAATCAAGCTAGAGCAGCTCTTTTGGCTTGACCAAGCTATGCAAACCCTGGATCGGCCCAACGCCCCCACCCAGCAGCCCTACCCAGAACCGGTCTATCCCCGTCGCCCCACCCGCACGGTGGCCGTAGCTGATGTGTTGATCGGCAGCCAGCACCCGGTGGTGGTACAGTCCATGATCAACGAGGACACCCTCGACATCGACGCGGCAGTGGCCGGGATCCGCCGTCTGCACGAGGCAGGCTCAGAGATTGTGCGGGTTACCGTTCCCAGCATGGCCCATGCCAAGGCGATGGAGGCGATTCGGGAGAAGCTGATCCAAACCTACAAGCCCGTGCCTTTGGTAGCTGATGTCCATCACAACGGCATCAAGATCGCCCTGGAGGTGGCCAAATACGTGGACAAGGTGCGCATCAATCCAGGGTTGTTCGTCTTTGAAAAACCTCAGCCCGGTCGCACAGAATATACCCAGGCGGAATTTGAGGCCATTCGTAACAAAATCCGGGAAACCTTCACCCCCCTTGTCCAGACCCTCAAAGCCCAGAACAAAGCCCTGCGCATCGGGGTAAATCATGGATCCCTGGCAGAGCGGATGCTCTTCACCTACGGGGATACGCCTGAGGGCATGGTGGAGTCGGCCCTGGAATTTGCCCAAATTTGCGCCGAGCAAGACTTTCACAATGTGGTGCTTTCCTTCAAGGCTTCCCGCCCGCAGGTCATGTTGGCGGCCTACCGTCTAGCAGCCCGTCGCTTCGATGCCCTGGGCCTAAACTATCCCTTCCACTTGGGCGTCACCGAGGCGGGCGATGGAGAATATGGGCGCATCAAGTCGGCGGTGGGGATCGGAACCCTCTTGGCTGAAGGGATCGGCGACACGATTCGGGTTTCTCTCACGGAAGCGCCAGAGAAGGAGATCCCGGTGGCCTACGGCATTTTGCAAGCTCTGAACCTGCGCAAAACCATGGTGGAGTATGTGGCCTGCCCTTCCTGTGGCCGCACCCTGTTCAATTTGGAGGAGGTGCTGCAGAAGGTGCGCGCCGCAACCCAGCACCTGGTGGGGTTAGACATTGCCGTGATGGGCTGCATTGTCAATGGGCCGGGAGAAATGGCCGACGCCGACTACGGCTATGTGGGTAAAACGCCGGGGGTGATCTCTCTCTACCGCGGCAAAGAAGAAGTGAAGAGGGTGCCGGAATCGGAAGGCGTGCAGGCGCTGATCGACCTGATCAAAGCCGATGGGCGCTGGGTGGATCCCCCTTCTTCCCATTAACTCTGCTTCCCCCTCAAAAAGCGACCTGTCCAGCCATCCTGCCGCGCTCTTGCTTCGCTCAGAAACTGGCTAGTGGCGTTTGCCACGCAGGGCTTTGGCGCGGTTGTTCACCTGCCTTACAAACAGAGGCAGCAGGTGCGCCCGGATATATTCAAACGCTGCTTGCAGACCTTCTTTTTCGTAAATCAGGCCGATTTCCGCTTCCACCTGCGTGGGATCCCTGAAGGCCGACAAAAATTGATTGGAGGTCAGCCAAGTGAAGAGTTCTGCGCGATTCAAGTCACAACTGGGCGGGGAAGGCACTTGCCAGTCTTGAGGTGGCCCAAGCAGCCACTGCCGGGCAAACAAGCTCAACACCGCATCCCCCAGCCAAGCCTTGTCTCGACGGGATCCCTCGTCCAATTGGGCCACCTGCTGTCTGATGGCCTGGCTGGTCGAGGAGCAATGGGATCCTGTCAGCATGGAAATGGGAAGTGTGCAAGAACTGGCAGCAGACAAGCCCGGCGGCAAAGCGCCCCTGCCTCATTTTAAGATAGGGTCTGGCCCGTTGCAGGTGGAGTGTGGCATTGTGAGGATCCTTGGAGCATGTTGTTGGAGCTAACCCCAGAAGAATGCGAATCGGTGATTCCGGTGGTGCCAACGCGCCTTCAGTATGCGGCTTACTGGAGCGATGCCCTCAAGAGCACGGGCCGCATCATCACGGCCATTTTGGTGGGTGTGGCGTTGCTGGTTCTCTCTCGCGCTTTCGGCGAGGGATCCTTTCTGGGGGCAATCGCCTTCCTGGTCGGGATTCTCTCGTTGCTCTATCCCTTCCTGTGGGGGCCGCTCTATACCATCTCCCGCCGTCAGCTAGCCTTTCGCGAGATTCCCTATGGGGGATTGTTTTTTGGGCAGGTGTTGCGCACTCGCCGCTACGAGGTGGTGGTGGAAGAGCGAGAAAAGCTGGATGAAGAGGGCAACTTCTACATTGAAGAGGTGCGGGAGCGCCAGTTTGAGATGGAAATTGGCGATGAGACCGGAGTCGTCTATCGTGTGCGGGCCAAGGACGATCCCCGCTACAGGCGAATTGTCAAAAAGCAATCGGTGCTCGGGTTGGTGAAAGCCTATTCCCGCGATTTGCAGCGCCGGCCCACCTTGAGCGAGGTCTATGTGGTCAAGCTGGGGGAGTGGGTGGGAGATGTCTCCTATCTGGATCGGGAGGCTTTTTTGGATATGGCAGATGAGCTGTTGGAGCTACAGGCCCAAGGACAAGCTTGATCCCCTGGATCCCTGATGTTCTCTGGGATGGAGGGGAAGGGATCCCTGCCTTTTTATTCTGAAACCTAAACGGCTGCCTATCCGGGAGCGCCGCTTTTAACGCTGGGTTAGCCGCATTATTGTACTGGCCAGGGGTAGGGTTGGGTAGTTTACTGTGGACTGGCGGGAGCTTTAAACTGAGGGCTGTAAGCTAAAAACAACTGCCATGGGCGATCCTCTCACCCCCCAAGTTAGCGAGCGCATCTGCAAGCACATGAACGAAGATCATGCCGATGCAATAGCCCTCTACGCCAGGGTCTTTGGCCAGGTGGAAGGAGTTACCCAAGCCTGCATGCAGGCCATTGACCCGGAAGGGATGGACTTGCGGGTGCAGGTCGACGGGGCCGTACAAACGCTGCGGATCCGCTTCGACCACCCCCTGCGGGACTCCGAGGACGCCCATCAAACCTTAATTGCCATGGTGAAGCAGGCTCGCGCTCAAGTTAAACAGGCTACAAAGTGATGAGAGATACAGTTGAGGCTTAGCTGGCCTGCTGTAGGAGCAGATCCAACTGGCCGCGAGCCTCTAGCGCGTAAAGATCGTCGCAGCCGCCGATATGCTGGTCGTTGATGAAAATTTGCGGCACCGAACGGCGGCCGTTGGCCCGCTTGGCCATTTCCGCCCGTGCTGCCTCGTCTCCATCGATGGCGTACTCGATATACTTCACGCCTTTGCGATCCAGCAGTTGCTTAGCCCGGATGCAAAAGGGACAAAAACGCCAGGTGTAAATCTCAACAGTCATAAGAAAACAACAAACGCTTTTACATAGCTTAACATTTTCACGGAGCCGGGATCCCTTTCCTTGCAAACCTGGGGTTTTCTGCCTCCCATGGTCTAGTTGGCTTCCTTCCAATTGTGGCCAATTTGGATATCCACCACCAGCGGTATGGAGAGGGGCACTGCTCCTTCCATTTCCCTTTGGATCAGCGGTTTTAGGGCCTGCCATTCCGAGGGATCCACCTCAAACACCAGCTCATCATGCACTTGCAGGAGCAAGCGGGAACGAAAGTTCTGCAGCTTTTGCCGCAGGCGCACCATTGCTACTTTGATAATGTCCGAGGCGGATCCCTGAATGGGAGCATTCACAGCTGCCCGCAATTCCGCTTGTTTGCGATGGCCTGTCAGACGAGACAAATTGGGAAAATAGCGACGGCGACCCAAGATCGTTTCTACATAGCCATGCTTTTCCACAAAGGCTTCAGTGGAGCGCAGATAGGCAAAAATGCCGGCGTAGCGCTCGTTAAATCGCTGTAAAAATTGCTTGGCTTCCGACAAAGAAACCCCCGCAGTGCGGGCAAAGCGCTGCGCTCCCATGCCATAGATCACCCCATAGTTGATCGTTTTGGCCAGGCGGCGTTCTTCGCTGGTTATTTCCTGTTTTTCCAGGAGCAGGCGGGCGGTCAGGGTATGCACATCTTCCCCTGAGCGAAAGCCTTCCAGCAAGGCAGGTTCTTGGCTGAGGTGGGCCAAAATGCGCAGCTCAATTTGAGAGTAATCTGCTGCCGCCAATAGCCATCCCTCTTGGGGAATAAAAGCTTGTCGAATCCGGCGACTGAACTCGGTGCGAATGGGAATATTTTGCAAGTTGGGGTTTGAGGAGCTGAGCCTGCCGGTGGCAGTAACGGTTTGGTTAAAGTCGGTGTGGACTCTGCCGGTATCGCTTCTTACCAGGGCAGGCAGAGCATCCACATAGGTCGATTTCAGCTTGGCCAAGGTGCGGTATTGCACGATGGTTTCGATGAGAGGATGATCCCCCTCTAGCTTTTCTAAAACTGAGGCATCAGTGGAATAGCCAGTAGCCGTTTTGCGGGTTTTGCGAATGTCCAATTTCAGCTTTTCAAAGAGCAGGGATCCCAGTTGCTTGGGAGAATTGAGGTTAAAGGTTTCTCCAGCCTGGGCATAGGCTTTCTGCTCCAAACTTTGCAGCTCTTGTTCCAGCTCTTGGGAAAATTGCCTCAGAAACTCGGTATCAATGCGAATGCCGATCCACTCCATCTCTTCCAGAACTTGGGCCAAGGGCAGCTCGACCTGAATAAAAAGATCCCACAGGCGCGGATCGGTTTTCTGTAGCTTTTCGGCGAGGATCGGCACCAGACGATAGGCACAATAGGCGTCGGTTCCACAGTATTCTGCAACTTTGGAAATCGGGATATCGGCAATGGACTGTTCCTTGCCCAGCAACTTTTTGTAGCTGGTGGTCGGCAAATTCAAATGGGTGGCTGCCAAATCGGCCAAATTGTGGCTGGCTTCTGGATCCAAAACGTAGCTGGCCAACATGGGATCAAACTGGATCCCTTGCAGGCGGATCCCGTGGGCGCGGAAAATGCTCAGGTCGTACTTACAGTTTTGTAGGCTTTTGGGTCGGTTGGGATCTTCCCAAAGGGGTTGCAGGCTTTGTTTCACCAGCTCCCAATCCAGGTTGGATCCCTGGCGGTGGCCGATGGGCAAGTAGGCGATATCTCCCTCTGACCAACAACAGCCGATCCCCACCAATTGGGCATCCCGTGGATCTAGACTGGTGGTTTCAGTATCCCAAGCTACAATCCCTGGGCAGGCCAACAGCTCTTGCCGCAAAAGCTCCAGTTGCTCCGGCGTATCGATGATGCGCACCGCCGGCAGAGAAGGGACGGGATCGAGGGCAAAATCAAACCACAGGGCTTCGTCAGGAGCGTTTGCGGGATCCCCGGTGGGATTAAAAGCGCCAACCACCTCTGCCTCGGTTGGGATCCCCCCCAAAGCCGTTTGTATTTTGCGCACTTGGGCGATGAAGCTGTGAAACTCCAATTTTTCCAGCAGCGGCAGCAATTCTGCTTGATCAAACCCGGTTAATTTCATGCTCTCCCAGTCGGGAGAAAGAGGAACGTCGCATTTGATCCGAGCCATAAATTGCGAGTGATGGGCCGCCGGGATCCCTTCTTTGAGGTATTGCTGGACTTTTCCTTGGATCTCGTCCAGGTGGTCGAAAATTTCATCCAAACTGCCGTAGCGCTCCAGCAGCTCCACAGCTCGCTTGGGGCCGATCCCTTTCACCCCGGGAATGTTGTCAGAAGGGTCACCACAGAGGGCCTTATAATCCACCACCTGCCAAGGCCAGATGCCCAATTTTTCTTTCACTTGTTCGGGGCCAAACTCGCTGATGCGATCTTTGCTGTTGAGGTGCAAAACCCGAACTCTTCCATCGGTATCGATCAACTGGAACAGATCTTGATCGCCACTTAAGATCTGCACCCGGTAATCTTGGGGGGCTAGCCTACTGAGGGTGCCCAAAATGTCATCGGCTTCAAAACCAGGCACCACCAAAATCGGGATGCGTAGTGCCGTCAACACCTGCTTCAGGTTCTCCACATCTTCGATAAACTCCGGTGGCGTTTCCGGGCGGCCTGATTTGTAGGTTTCGTCGGCCTCGTGGCGAAAAGTGGGCTGCCGTGTATCAAAGGCAACGGCTACATGGGTAGGGGTGTATTTGTCCAAGACTTCTAACAGCGATTTCAAAAAGCCAAAGCTGACGCTGGTGGGGATCCCAGTGGAAGTGCGCAACCCCCCCTCGCGGCTGTAGGCAAAGGCGTAGAAGGAGCGATAGGCCAGAGAGTGACCATCCACCAGCAGCAGTGTTGGAGTTTGCCAAGCCATCAGCTGATACCTTGAGGGTGAATCTAGCCTATCGGATCTGGGCTATGGGCAGAAGGGATCCCACATCCGTCTCAAGAACTCGAGCGGCGGGCTGCTGCCGACACCCAATGGCAACTTCTGTAATCACAATCTGTAGGCACAATCTGTAGGCACAATCTGTAATCACAACTGGCTAGGACGAGATCCAAAAGCCCATCGACGGGCCCGCCAACCCTGATTTCCGTTTTGCGGGCTACAATGCTCATGCCCATTTTTTCAATTGGTTGGCTCAATCGGCAATACCTAAATTTGTTACCCAGTTGATCACCCAAAGCATTGCCCTCTGGTTCTGGACAAAATACAGCCCACCACAATGCTCTTCTCTTCTCAGCAAATCCTGCCCCCATCTCTCTACCCACCCCTGCATTGGGGCCTCAAGACCCTCTTTCCCGACGGCCTGTGGGAGTTGCCGGCAGATCCCCATACCCAGCGGGTGGCTCTGACCTTTGACGATGGCCCTCACCCTGAGTACACCCCTGCTTTGTTGCAGGTTTTGATGGATTTTCAGGTGCCGGCCACGTTTTTTGTGTTGGGAGAACGGGTGCAGCGCTGGCCCCACCTGGCCCGTCAGATCCGCCAACAAGGCCACCGCATTGGCCTTCACGGCTGGCAGCATCGCCCTTTTACCGAGCTTGCCCCTGGAGAGCTTTATCAGAGCCTGAAGCGCAGCCAAACCACCCTCGTGGCTGCCTGTGGCGGGATCCCTGACGATTATCGGGCTGTGCGCCCGCCCAATGGCTTGTTTTGGCCGCAGACGCTTGCGGATTTGCGCCGTTGGGGCTTTTGTCCGGTGATGTGGAGCGTGGTGCCTGAGGATTGGCTGATCCCACCGGTATCGGTGGTAGTGGAGCGGGTGCTGGCCCAGGTGCGGCCTGGCTCCTTAATCGTGCTGCACGATGGGGTACAAGGAGGAGCCCAAGTGGTTGAGGTAACGCGGCAGTTGATCCCAACTTTGAAGAAGCGGGGATTTGAATTTGTCCACTTGCCGGATCCCTGAGATCTTTCCAGTTGGGGAGAAATTAAATACAGTAGAGGCACGCGTAGGCAAGAGGGTCAAGCCATGGGCGCACGCAAGATCATCTACGGCATTTTTGGGCAACGGGCCGGCAGCGTCATCGTCGGAACTTGGAACTGGCTGTGGGGGATCCCGGTGGAGAAAGGTGGCACAGGGGCGGTGATGGTGGCGGAAGAATCCCTACGCACGATGCAGGAGACGGTTCAGCGTCTCACGGAAGCCGTTGCCACCCAAGTAGCCGCCTATCAGCGGGCTGAGCAGAAGTACATGCAAAAGGTGCGGGAGTACCAGGCCCTGGAGAACAAAGCTCGCCTGGCCGCCCAACGGGGCGATCAAGAGGCTGCCCGTCTGGCTATGTCCCAAGCGCTGCAAATTGAGGCCATTCTCGGCCCCCTTAAGGAGAACGTGGAAACTGCCGAGCGCTACGTCAACGCCGCCAAGCAAAAGCTGGCCCGCGAGAAAGAGCGATTGGCCGCTTACAAGAGCGAGCTGAGCAACCTCAAAGACATCAACGAGGTGAACCAAGCTCTGGAGCAGATGGCCCGCGTCAACAATTCCTACAACATCGACTCGGCCAAGTCGCAATTTGAGGCGGCGAAGAATGCTATCCAGGCTCGCCAGCTCAGATCCCGAGCCATGAGCGAGCTCTCGGAAGATCGCAGCGAGCAGATTGCTGCCCAATTGGATGAAATGGCCATGGACGATGAAATCTCCCGCCGCTTGGCAATGCTCACCGGCCAAGGAGGTGCCCAGGCCAACCCGCCGCTACCGGATCTGGATTTCGAGAAGCGGCTCCCCCAATAGCGGCAGTTGCTTCCAAGCTTGGGGATCCCTCGCTTTTCAACCCACGTCGGCAACCCCGCTGCTAAGTTGCAGGGGGAGTTTTCCGTTGGGAATTGACGGTCAACGGGCTAGAGGGAGTGCGCTCGTACTAGGATGATAAAGGAACAATAGGCAACCCATCTGAGGAGAGGATCCCAGCAATGTCAGCAGCACGAGGCGCGCATTCTGCCCGATCAGGCCTGTGGCCCACTTACGCAACCAGCCCGTGGCTGTCTAGAGCGCTGTTGCTGCTCTGTGTCTGCCTCAGCTTGGTGGTCGGTGCCTGTTCCGCAGGCTCTAACCTACGGGCCTACAGGGATCCCAGCGGAGCCTTTGCTTTTGCCTACCCCAATGGCATGGTGGCGGTCAATCTTGGGCCGGGGAAAGGGCCGGTGGTACTCCTGCGCGACCTGGTGTACGAGACCGAGAACGTCAGCCTGATGATCGCCCCGTTTGACAAGGGGGAGACGATTGCCGATTTGGGCAGCCCGGATGAGGTGGGGCAGTTGGTGGCGGAGAAGATCATTGCTCCTGAGGGATCCGGTCGCTCGGCCAAGCTGTTGTCTGCCGAAGCCTTTGAGCGGCAGGAGCACCCCTATTACCTGCTGGAATACCAAACCGATATGGGATCCCAGCTTCGTCATGAGGTGGTGACGGTGACCGTTCGGCACCATCGCCTCTACACGCTGACAGCCTCTACCCAAGAATCCCGCTGGCCTCAGGTGCAGGCTGCTTTTAGGAACGTGGGCCGCTCTCTGAATGTTTCCTGAGGCTTTCTCAAGGGGTTGAACCGGGTTGTAGGCCAGGGCTGAGCCCTTTAAGACTGAGTTGTGGTCATTTAGGTTGGGGGCGAGACGCCTGGCCTACAGGGGAAAGCCTTGTGGTTCCCTGCATTCAACATTTTACTTGTGGTTCCCTGCATTCAACATTTTAGGTGTGGGTGCAGTGTCCTAGCTTGAATCGAAATGACCCTACCTACTGGTTCCAGCCGGGCCATCTGGTGTTAAAACGTAAAACGGTAGTGTTTTAAACCTGCGGAGATGGGATCCCACCCTCTTGGGCCTGCTCTATGACCGTATACGTGGTTCAGATCAGCGACCTGCATCTGTTTGCCAAGCCCCATCACCGGCTGCTGGGGGTGGACACGGAAGCCTCTTTCCTGCAGGTGCAAAAGGCCATTGCCGCTCTGGATCCCTTGCCGGATCTGCTGCTGCTTACCGGAGATCTCTCTCAAGATGGCAGTGCGGCATCTTACGCCCGTTTGAGAGCCCATTTGCAGGCTCTCCCCATCGATACTTACTGGTTGGCAGGCAACCACGATCGCCTGCACAACATGAACCAAGAGCTCCACGCCGAGCGGCTATTCGGGGACAAGAGCTTCAGCCGGGAAAATTGGAGTTTTATTTTGTTGAACTCCCTCGTGCCCGGCAAAGACAGCGGTTACCTGACGGATCGCACGCTGCTGTGGCTGAGACAGGAATTGCAGCGGAGCAAAGCTGCCCAACACCATGTTTTGTTGGCCCTGCACCATCCCCCTTTTTCGGTGGATTCTGCCTGGCTGGATCAAAGTGCCCTGCAGCAGCCAGAGCGGTTGTTTGGGGTTCTGGACGAGTTCGACCACATCCGCCTCGTTGTATTCGGCCATATTCACCAAGACCTGCACCGCCGGCGGGAGGGGGTTGATTACCTGGCTTGTCCCTCAACCTGTGTGCAATTTCGTCCCAAGAGCCCCCAGTTTGGCCTGGAGGTAATTCCCCCTGCCCTGAGGCAGATATGGTTGGAGCGAGATGGCAGCTTCAAAACTCAGGTTCAACGGGTGGGAGCTGCTCTGCAACGGCCCAACCTGGCCCTGAAGGGATATTAGCTCTCCCCCTCTTGAACCTCTGTGGGGGGTAGCCCGATGGCCTGCCCCAAACAGACGCTGGCCCCCAGCAAGGCCAACCACCCCGGCAGCAGCGACAGGAAGGCCACTGCAGCCACCAGGGTATTGTTTCCCCCTTGCAAAAGGCTGTAGAGCAGCATCGGCAGCGTGAGAACCCGCCCACCGCCGACGAAGAAGGTGAGCAAAAATTCGTTCCAGGAGATCAAAAAGGCAAATACCGCCCCAATGGCTGCCCCAGGGGCAATGAGGGGCAACGTTACCTGCCACCACACCTGCCAGGGATCCGCCCCCAAACAGCGGGCCTGCGCCTCGTAGCCGCGGTCGAAACGGGCGAACACACTGCCCATCACCAGAGCCATGTAGGGAATGGTGGGGATCAGATGCACCAAAACCACCGCCAGCAGGGTACTGTCCAGCCGCAGGCGAATCAGCACCCCTTGGATGCCCATCAGCACAGCCAGAGGAGAGGTGATGATGGGCAATAGCAGCAGCAGGCGCAGCCAGGCGGGCACAGGATGGGTGCCCAAAACTCGCCCTGCCGGGATCCCCACCCCCAAGGCCAGCAGGGTGGTAAACAGGGCAATTTGCAAGCTCTGGCCGAAGGCTGCCCGGAACTGGGATCCCCAGCTCAGCAGTTGCTGCCAACCGGCTATGCTCCATGCCCGGGGCAGGGCATCGGGAAAATACCAGGCCCGCGTGAAGGCCCAAAGGGCCAGCACCCCAAAGGGCAAAGCCCAAAGGAGGGCCACTCCGGCCACCCCAAGGCGGAGCAGGGATCCCCCAATCCATCTGCGTCCTTTCACGGCTTTCTCCAAGGACTCCGTCCCGCTGAGCCAAACGGCAGCTGCAGAAAGGATACTCTGGCTGCAAACAGCCCTCCGATTAGGCTGACCACCGCTGCCGAGACAGCCAGCAGGATGATCCCCAGCGCCACCGCCTGCTGCCGCTGCTCCAGGTTGATGTGGGTGAAGCGCTGATAGATCAGAACGGGCAAGGTGCGCGGGTGGGTGGGCCCTAAGAGCAAGGGAACCTCAAAGGCGCTGAAGACAAAGCCGAAGATGAGAATCCCGGTGGCCAGCAGCCCCGGCCTCAGCAAGGGCAGCGTTACATACCAAAACGTCTGGGCGGCAGAAGCCCCCAGCAGCCGAGCCTGTTGCTCCAGCTCGGATCCCATCCCGCGCAGCAGCGTCAGCGCCACCAGAGCGGCAAACGGGATCTCCTTCCAAAGCCAATAGAGCAACACCCCCACATAGCCGCGGTCGTTCACCCACAAGGGAAAATCCTGATCCGAGGCAATCCAGCCCAGTTGGAAGGCCAGCCGCGCCAGCCAACCGCTGGGCCCCAGCAGCAGCAGCATCCCCGCCCCCC
>NZ_JANSIK010000011.1:0-667 GCF_047462035.1 Synechococcus sp. R5-15
ATATCCGCCTTTCATCCCGACCCTCCTGCTGTTGCAGAGAGTGCGGGGCTTCCCGGCGAGCTAGCTAATCGCCCTCACGGCCTCCAGCAGCTCCCGGTTGTCTCGCTTGAACAAGGGCAGCCACTCCACATGCTGGTAGCGTAGGATCCCTTGGCTATCCACCAAAAAATAAGCCCGCCGCGTCCCCAGCAGGCTGTCCACCCCGTACTGCTGGCTCACGGTTCTGTCCACATCGCTCAGCAAAGGAAACTCCAGCTTAAGCTGCTCGGCAAAGGCTTGGTGCCTGGAGAGGGGATCGCTGCTGATCCCCAAGATCTCGCAGCCCGCGGCCCGGAAAGCTTCCCAATCCTCCCGAAAGCAACGCATCTCGCTCGTGCATACCGGGGAAAAATCCGCCGGGTAAAAGGCCAGCAACACCTTGCTCTTGCCCCGGTAGGCCGCCAGTGAAATCTGGGCTCCCTTTTGGATCCCTTTCCCCACCGCAGGCAAGCTAAAGTCAGGAGCAGCAGCCCCAATCACAATCCCCATAGACCCGTCTAACCCAATCTGAGCTCACTTCAACAGTCTAACGGTGGATCCGGATCCCTTCTGGCTTCAAAAAACTTTGGGTTGGATATCTTGACGGGGTGGTGGGGGTGGGGATAGGGTAGTAAAGCGCCACAAGGCC
>NZ_JANSIK010000012.1:0-45905 GCF_047462035.1 Synechococcus sp. R5-15
GACTGCGCAAGGAGCCATCCATGCGCAGCGTGGTAGGAATCTCCGGCCTTCAGGCCGGGGAGGATGTCAAGATTCCCGTTTGCGACAGCTTCAGCCCCTTTCTCAAAGGGAGAGAGGAGTTGAGGCGATGCACAGCCCGACTGGGAATGCTCCTCTTGGCTCAATTGGCTGATGAACCAGAATCCAGCCCCTGGAGTTGCTCCCACTGGGCGGGGGTAAAGGTGCGCAGGGCCAAAGCATGTAGGCGGCCATCCTGCAGGTAGGCTTTCAGGGCCTCATTCACCAGCCGGTGCTGTTTGATCAGGGGCAAGCCCTGGAATTGTTCCGCCACCACGATGGCCTGGAAATGATGGCCATCGCCGACAGTGTCTTCCACCTGCACCCTTGCGCCGGGTAGGGCAGCCCGTACCAATGCCTCAATTTCTCGTGGATCCATGCGCTGTTGTTCCCGTTGTCTCGTCGCGTCAGCGTTGCGGAGCAATAGTGTGTCCAAGCTCGAGATCCCGCCTTGGATCTCGACCTGCTCATCCATTACCCTAGATGGTTCCGGGGCAAAACGGGATCTCTTCCGGCCCACTGCAGGCGGTGGCCAGGCTGGGATGGCTCAGCACCAAGACCTCGGTGATGGGACCGCGTTTGTGGCCCTGGGCGCTGATGGCACGGCTGGCAGAGATGGTCTGGATGGGGTAATCCCGGTACAGTTCCCGCACAAAGGGGCAATCGGAATTGGAGAGCAGCACCTGCACGCCTCGGTCGGCCAATGTTCCAAACACTTCTCGCAGGCGGATCTGTTCCGCTTCGCCGAAGGCAAACCGGCTGTAGGCTGTGAAGCTGCTGCTGGCAGAAAGGGGATAGTAAGGGGGATCCAAATAGACGAAATCCCCGGGTTTGGCTCGTTCGAGCACCTGCCAAAACGGCTGCACCGCGATCTCCACGCCTTGTAAAACCCGTGCCACGGCCCGTAGGTTCTCCGCGTCGCAAATGCGGGGATTGCGGTAACGGCCCAAAGGGACATTGAACTCTCCCCGCGAGTTCTCCCGGTAGAGGCCATTAAAACAGGTCTTGTTCAGATACAGCAGGCGGGCAGCCCGTTGCGCCGGATCTTCAAATCGAGCCGCGCGGATGGTGTAGTAATAATCCCGGCTGTGGTGGGCTTGGTGGTGGCTGAGCAGGGCAATGATCTCCTCCACCTGATCCCGCACGCAGCAATACACGTTTACCAGCTCAGGGTTGATATCCGACAAAACAAAGGGCCGCAAGCCCGGCGGAGTCCTCTGGGCCAGATGAAAAAAGACCGCTCCACCCCCCAAAAAGGGCTCGTGATAGGTGTTCCAGGCGCGAGGAAAAAAGGGTTCGTATTGGCTGAGCAGTTGCCCTTTTCCCCCTGCCCATTTTAGGAAGGGACGCGCTTTAACGGCTGGCTCCGCTGGGGTGGGTTCGCAGGAGTCGGGTACAGGGTTCCAGAGTTCTTCCCGCCGCAGAGCACGCCTATGTCCAAGAGAACAAGGGTGGGTCATCGTTGGTTCAGTGATCTGGATTCTCTTCCAGCAGCTTTTCTAGCGTCTCGATCCAATGCTCCAGCTCCTCCAGCGCCTGCAACACTCCCCCTGGGTCGCTCAGATCTGCCTGCAGCAGCTGGGTGGTTTCTTCCAAAGTCAGGGATCCGGGCGGGCTGGCCAACCAACGAAGGTAGTGGGGCAGAAAGTTGCGCGGAGAATCATGATAGCGGCGGTGACAGGCCAAGGCCACCAGGCTGGCAAGGCTGGCCTGATAGGCACTGAAGGGGTGGAGAAACAGCTCCGGCATCCCCACCCAGTAGAACTGGTGTTCCGGCAACAGTTCCACCGCATCTCCGCACAGCTCCTGACACAGCTTCAACCACTCTTCGCTCACCCAGGAGGAGTAGGTTACACCGTTTTCCCATTCGGGGATCCCCGACCGATAGAGGAGCAGCTCCAGCCGACCGATCAAACCCTGGTAAAACACCGCCTGCAACTGGGCTTCCAGATGATGTATCAACAGGGCCTGGGCCAACTGGAGGCTGCCGGAGCGTTCCCGCCAGCGCTGCGGAGCAGTTTGCCCCTCTGGGTCGTAAAGAGCAGGCCTGCCCATGCGAGGGGATCCCACTGCTGAGGCAACCAGGTGATCCAGGAGTATTTGCTGCAAAAAGACGGTGTGAGCCTGCACCCCCCACGCTCGCGGCAGCAGTGCGGAACTCCCCTGCATCTCCTCTAGATCCAGCCAAACTTGGGGATCCTCAGGCCGGAGCCGCCGGCTGAGGGTGGCAAGGGTCTTCAACAAGAGCTCGCTCCCGCCGGATCCCGTTTCTCCTGGTCTAGACGAGGACTCTGTTTCGCTGACGCGAGTGGGCTTGTCTGCCTCGGTTGCGATAGCGCCGACTTCCAGCAGCCAGGGTTTGGCCTGGGCAGCACACTCAGGGCAAAAGTCCTGCAAAGCAGCCCAGATTAGAGAGGTGGCCTCAGCAGAGGTCAGGGGCGGCACGGGATCCCCCCAGGGCGCATGCAGATCGCAGATGCGAATGGAACGTCCCATTGTTCTGCTTTTGAGGCGGTAATAGTGCTGGAACAGGTCAAACCGATCGCGGATCCCTTCCAATAGGTTCTCCAAAAAGGTCTGAGTCAGGCCCTGGCGGGCCAGATACAGCTCGGCAGCAGAGTCATAGCCCCGCCATTGGGCCTCCCACAGGTGGTCGCGGATCAGGGTGCTGAGGATAAACCCACCCAGATCGGCATGGGCTTCTAGGTGTTGGACTAGCCGCTGGTAGGCAGCCCAGCGGATCTCCGCGCTGGCGTGAGTTTGTAAGCTCTGCAGCTGGACAAGAGTGTGCTCTGGGAGCGCAGCAGGCGAGTTCAGGGTCACTTGCCACAACTGCCGCCAAGCTAACCTTCCTGTTGGGTACTGTTGGTGGAGCAGGCACTCCAGAGGCTCCGGTTGTTGGTGACCCCGCTGCTGCAGGAGGCGACACAAAAACTGGCGAAAGGGGCGCAGCTCCGGCTCGGCACAAGCAGCGGCCAAGGGATCCGAGGGCCGATCCTCTCGCTCCTGCGGCGTCTCAGCTGCGGGTTCGCCGAGGGGAACGGCGGTCAGGGATTGCAGTTCCAGGGGGAAAAACAACAGCTGGCTCTGCAGGGAGATGACCCGCTCCAGATCCCTCCAGCTGGGGTCTGCCTTCGTCCAGGCCATCTCTGGTTCGGCCTCAGCCGGGATCGCTGTTGGAAGGCTGCTGCTCTCGCAACCCTCGGCAAGATGGGCTGCCAGGGCGAGCGCCTGCGTCAGCTCCGACAACTCCTGCAGCGCCACCGCCAGCTCTGGCGGGCTGAGCTGGACCACCTGCCCCCGGTAGCGCTGGGCAAACTGCTGCACCTGCTCCTCCAGTTCATTCCAGGTTAGGGCGCGCTTTTTCCCAGAGCCAGAGAAACGCTCGAAAGGGGGTTCAGCAGCAGGAAAGACCACCGGCATCAGCCTCCTAGAGATGGGGTCGTCCCTCTGTTGGCTTGTCGGCAGAGGGGTGTGCCCGCCTTTTGACCTCTGCCAAAGGGCAAATGGCTGGGGAAATCTGGGTTGGAGGTGCAGGCTGCGATCAGAGGGATCCGGATCCCTGCTATCCCCCCCTGGGGGTTCCCATCCTGGTCAGAACATAGCCTCACCGCTGCTGTGCTGCGCAAAGGCGGCAGCAACAGCCAACCCAAGCCTGAGCCATTCGGCAAGCTCGGATCCGGGATCCCGCATTCATTAAAGACTGCGACTGCGAAAACCGACGTGCCTCCTTGGGGGCAGGAAAAACCTGAGATGATTGTGACATTCTCCTTGGGCAAATGCAGCCGGCAGCGTGGGGATCCCAATTTCGGCCAGGATACGTGTTGGGACAGAATAGGCCTGCGGCCACTTGTGCAAAGGGTAAAAGAACTATCCGAGGGAGGTGACAGCATTGTTTGCCCAAGTCACTGCTGCCGCTCTGCTGGGACTCCGGGCCGTGCAGGTTACGGTGGAGGTGGATGTGGGCGGTGGCTTGCCCCAGATCACCTTGGTGGGACTGCCCGATACTGCCGTTCAGGAGGCCAAAGAGCGAGTGCGGGCGGCGATCAAGAACTCCGGCTTTGCTTTACCCCAGCGGCGGATCATCGTCAACTTGGCCCCTGCCGATCTGCGCAAAGAGGGCCCCAGCTTCGATCTGCCCATTGCCATCGGGATCTTGGCGGCCTCCGGGGTGATCGAGGGGGAAGCGCTGGCCAACACCCTGATGGTGGGGGAATTGGCCCTAGACGGCACCCTACGCCCGGTGGCCGGGGTTCTGCCTATTGCCGCCAGCGCTGCCGAGATGGGGATCCGCCGCCTGGTGGTACCCCAGGAAAATGGGCCGGAAGGAGCGGTGGTGCAAGGGATCCAAGTGTATGGGCTGCCCTCCTTGGCGGCGGTGGTGGGCTGGCTGCAAAACCCAGAGGGAGTTGAGCCGGTGCGGATCCAGCCAGAACAGATGTTGCCAACCGAAACGGAACCCCTGCTGGATTTGGCCGATGTGAAGGGGCAAGAACATGCCCGGCGGGCTCTGGAGATCGCGGCAGCCGGCGGGCACAACCTGTTGCTGGTGGGCAGCCCGGGAGCGGGCAAGACCATGCTGGCGCGGCGACTGCCCGGCATTCTGCCCCAGCTGCAGTGGGAAGAGATGTTGGAGATCACCCGCATCTACTCGGCAGCCGGCCTGTTGCGGCAAAACCTGCACCTGGGACGCCAGACCCCCCTGATCGCCCAGCGGCCCTTTCGCGCTCCACACCATTCGGCTTCGGCAGTGGCGCTGGTGGGTGGCGGCCCCTACCCCAAGCCCGGGGAAATCTCGCTGGCCCACCATGGCATCCTGTACCTGGATGAGCTGACGGAATTCCGGCGGGAGGTGCTGGAGGTGCTGCGCCAACCCCTGGAAGATGGCAAAGTCACCATCTCCCGCGCCCGCGTTTCCCTAGAGTTTCCCGCCCAAACCACCCTGGTGGCCTCCACCAACCCCTGTCCCTGCGGCTTCTACGGGGATCCCGTTCACCCCTGCACCTGTACGCCGCAACAGCGGGAGCGCTACTGGTCCAAGCTCTCCGGCCCGCTGCTGGATCGCATCGACCTGCAGGTGCGGGTCAACCGCCTTAAGCCGGAAGAAATTGTCCGCGCCCAGGGCGGCGAATCTTCCCAAGCGGTGCAGCGGCGGGTGGAGCGGGCACGACAACGGCAGCGGCAGCGCTTTCAAAACGAGCCTGGGATCCACTGCAACGCCCAGATGCAATCCCGCCACCTGCGGCAGTGGTGCTCCCTTTCGGATCCCTGTCGCAAGCTCTTGGAAAGCGCCATCCAAAAGTTGGCCCTGTCTGCGCGGGGGAGCGACCGCATCCTCAAGGTGGCCCGCACCATTGCCGATCTCGAGGGCGCGGAGGCCATTGCCCCCACCCACATTGCCGAAGCGATTCAATACCGCAGCCTGGATCGCGCTCGGCTGTAAAGCCCAAGCGCTCGGCGCCGCTGACGCGACCACCCCCAGCCCCCCTCCCAGAGGGAGTTTCCCTTACCGCCAGAGCTCCGGCCTGCCCTACGGGATCCCATCCCCTGTTTTGCTGGGAAAAAGCTGCCCCCCCTGCACCTGAAGGATTTGGGCGGCCTTGAGCCAGCTGGCGTCGAAGGATCCCAGGTGGGTGGTGGTAACCAAGGTTTGCACGCGCTCCTGAATGGCTTCCAAGAGTTGGTTTTGCCGGTGCAGATCCAGCTCTGCCAGCACATCGTCCAACAGCAGCAAGGGCGGATCCCTGACCACCTGCTCGATCAGCTCCAGCTCGGCCAGCTTTAGGGCCAAGACCAAGGTGCGCTGCTGCCCCTGGGATCCGTAGGCGCGGGCGGCGGCTCCGTTGATGCACAGCTCCACTTCATCCCGATGGGGGCCCACCAGAGAGCTGCCCAGGGAGTGTTCGGCGGCGGCTTTGGCGCGGATCTCGGCCAAAAACTGGGCTTGGATCACTTCGGGGCTGGCCTGGGGATCCGGCAGGGGCACCTGGGGTCGATAGGTGAGGGTGAGGGTCTCCCGTCCGCCGCTGATGGTTTGGTGCCAGCGGGCGGCCAGGGGTTCCAGCCGTTGCAGCAGCCGGGCACGACGGCGCATGATCCGGCTACCGGTGGTGGCCAGTTGGGCATCCCAGAAGTCCATCTGCGAGAACTTGTCGCCGGCAGCCGCGGGATCCTGCTTCAGCAGGGCGTTGCGCTGCTTGAGGATCTGGCGATACTGCTCCACCAGGCCGAGGTAAGCTGGCTCCAGCTGCAGCAACACCCCATCCAACCAATTGCGCCGCGCCTCTGGCCCCCCTCGCACCAGCTCCAGATCCAGGCTGGAGAACACCACGGCATTCACCTGTCCCAAAAAGTCCACCTGGCGGCGCAGCACCTGCCCGTCCACCTTCAGGGATCGCCTGCCGCTGCTGCGCAGCTCCATCACCAGCTCGTGGGCCACCCCCAGCCGTTCCACCGTGGCGGCAATCCGCGCCTGCTGTTCTTCTTGATGCACCAGCTCCCGATCCCGAGCGGCCCGCCGCGAGCGTAAGGTGGCCAACAGCTCCACCGCTTCCAGCAGGTTGGTCTTACCCTGGGCGTTCTCCCCCACCAGGATGGTTTTGGGCGCGTCGAAGGGGATCCCTTGCTCCCGGTAGTTGCGAAAGTGCCACAGGTGCAGGAAACGCAGGTACACCAAGGGAGATGTAAAGACGCGATCAGTCAGTATTCGAGAAGAACAGCCCCCGCTCTGGGGGCTTTCACTTTAACCCAACTCCAGCAGGGGCAAGAGAAGGTAGAGGGGTTAACCCCGAAGACTCAGCCAGCAGGGATCCCTTCTATCCCCTCAGTTCAGGGTAGGCCAGATCAGCGCCTACTCAGGGCAGCCACCCCTCCGAGGCGCTCAGCCGCCAACAGATGGAGGGCTGCGCGGGCAGAGTAGCGGGCAGCTTTGCTGCGACTGTAGTCGGCGAAGGTGTAGCTGCCGGGATCCGTACTCACGTTGCCCAACAGGTTCTGCACTTGATTCTGCAGGCTAGAGACGCTGCCAGAGTTGACGTTGGCGAAGGTCATCTCTGCTTGTAGCCGGCTGAGGTACTCCTGAGCCCGGAAAGCGGCCTCGAAGAAGGAACGGCCAGGGCGACCCATAAAACCCAGCTCCGCTGCCCCGCTGAGCTTGCGCCGGGGATCCCAGCACCAGGGGGGTGAGGAGCACCAAAATCGGCAGAGAACAGCCGAGGGCACGGGTGAAGGAGGAACGAATCCTTTGCCAAGCCACTCGGCCTTACCTCAGGGGGGATCCAACTACCCTGAGCGAGGTCATGGCAACCAACCGCGAAATGGGAATCAGGGGAGAAGGGCTGGGGAAACGTCTCAAACTTCATCTAGACCTGGATCTAGAATGGCCCAAGCTGGTCGGCCCGAGTTGGCTAGACTCCGAACCTTCAGCCCATTGCTTGCCCACGTTTTGATGCCATGAGTTCTTCCGCCGAGCCTACTTGGGATGCCTTAGAGGTGGATCCCGCCCTCCTCACCCCCATGATGCAGCACTACGTAGAGCTGAAGCGGCAATACCCGCACGCCATTCTGCTCTACCGCCTGGGGGATTTCTACGAGATGTTTTTCCAGGATGCGCAAGTGGTGTCGCGGGAGCTGGAGCTGGTGCTCACCGGGCGAGAAGCAGGGGCCATAGGGCGGGTGCCCATGTGCGGGATCCCTTACCACGCCTTTGACCGCTATGCCGCCCAGTTGGTGGCCAAAGGCTATGCCCTGGCCGTCTGCGACCAGATGGAGCCAGCAGAGCAAGCCAAGGGCTTGGTGCGGCGGGAAGTGACGCGGGTGATCACCCCTGGCACCGTCCTCGAAGAAGAGCTGCTGCAGGCGCGGCAAAACAACTACCTGGCAGCCGTCGTGCGGCTCAAAGGATCGAAGCAGGCTCCCTGCCGCTGGGGCCTGGCCTACGCGGATGTCTCCACCGGCGAGTTCTGGGTGTGTCAGAGCGAGGGGCAAGAGCCTCTGGAGCAGGAACTGGCGCGGCTGCAGCCGGCGGAGATCCTGCTGCCCACCGAGGAGGGACTGGGCCTGGGTCTACTGCGGCCCGGGGATCCCCAAGGGCCTTTGGGGCTACCCGGCCAGTACGCCTATACGCTGCGCCCAGCGGAGCCTTTCGAGTTGGCGGTGGCGCGGGAGAACCTAATGCAAACCTACGGCCTGCGCTCTCTGGAGGGATTGGGCTGCCAGGGGCTGCCCCTAGCTATTCGAGCGGCGGGGGGGCTGTTGCACTATTTGGAGGAGACGCAAAAGAACCTAGTGCAGCCCTCTCCTCAGGGGGGCCATCCGCTCCTGCGTCCCCCTCGCACCTATCAGTTGACGGATTACCTCATCTTGGATGCCCAAACCCAGCGTAACTTGGAGCTCACCCAGACCATCCGAGAGGGGGCTTTTGTGGGATCCCTGCTCTGGGTGCTGGATCACAGCCGTACAGCCATGGGGGGGCGCACTTTGCGGCGCTGGCTAATGCAGCCTTTGCGGGATTCGGAGCAAATCCGCCTTCGCCAAGACACCATCCAAGAGCTTTTGGAAAACCCTTCTCTGCGGGCCCGCCTGGGATCCCTTCTGGACTCTCTGTACGACCTGGAGCGGCTGGCCAACCGCGTCGGATCGGGCACCGCCAACCCGCGCGAGATGGTGGCCTTGGGATCCTCCTTGGGCAAACTGCCCCAGTTGGCCGAGCTGGTGGGGGAAGCCAAGACTCCCCTCTTGCAAAGCCTGCAACAGGTGGATCCCGCCCTGGTTGAGCTGGGCCAACGCATCGAGCACACCCTCCTGCCCTCCCCTCCCCCTGTGCTCACCGAGGGGGGCCTCATCCGAGCCGGCGTGGATCCCGAGCTGGACAGGCTGCGGCAGCAGGTGGAGCAAGACCGCCAGTGGGTTGCCCAGTTGGAAAAAAGCGAGCGCGACCGCACTGGGATCCCCACTCTCAAGGTGGGCTTCAACAAGGCCTTCGGCTACTACCTCAGCATCAGCCGCGCCAAGGCCCACCAAGTCCCCAAAGAGTACATCCGCAAGCAAACCCTGACCAACGAAGAGCGGTTCATTACCCCCGAGCTCAAAGAAAAAGAGGCCCGCATCCTCACCGCCCAAACCGACATCAACCAGCGGGAATACGAGCTGTTTGTGCAGTTGCGCCAAGAGGCAGGATCCCGGGCCGAAGCCATCCGCCAAGTGGCCCAGACCCTGGCTGCTGTCGATGCCCTGTTTGGCCTGGCGGAAGTGGCAGTGCAGCAGGGATACACCCGTCCCCTCCTCACAACAGACCGCCGGCTGATCATCGAGGAGGGTCGCCACCCGGTGGTGGAAAAATCCCTGCCTCAGGGCCTATTTGTCCCCAACTCGGTGCAACTGGGATCCCCCCACGGCCCCGATTTGATCGTCCTCACCGGGCCCAACATGTCCGGCAAGTCCACTTACCTGCGGCAAATTGGGCTCATCCAAATCCTGGCCCAGATGGGCAGCTTTGTCCCCGCGCGGCGGGCAGAGTTGGGCCTCTGCGACCGCGTATTTACCCGCATTGGCGCTGTGGACGATCTGGCTACCGGCCAGTCCACCTTCATGGTGGAAATGAACGAGACCGCCAACATCCTCAACCACGCCGGCGAGCGCTCCTTGGTGCTGCTGGACGAGATTGGCCGAGGCACCGCTACCTTCGATGGCCTTTCCATTGCCTGGGCGGTGGCGGAATACCTGGCCACTCAGGTGCGCGCCCGTACGGTCTTTGCCACCCACTACCACGAGCTCAACCAACTGGAGACCTTGCTGCCCAACGTGGCCAACTTTCAGGTGGTGGTCAAGGAATTGCAAGATCGCATCATCTTCTTGCACCAGGTACAGCCTGGGGGGGCAGATCGCTCCTATGGCATCGAGGTGGGGCGCATGGCTGGCCTGCCGCAGCCGGTAATCCAGCGGGCCGAACAGGTGCTGGCCCTAGTGGAAAAACACAGCCGCATCGGCCTGGGCCTGCGCAACCAAGGAAAAAGCCAACCTGCCCAGAAGAACTCCAAAAAAGAGCCCGCTCCCAATCGCAGCCCCGATTCCGCCGTTGGGGATCAACTGTCTTTGATCCCAGCACCTCTCTCTCCCGATTGGCCTTAGACTCCCCTACCCCTAATCCAGATCCCGTTCTTGCAACCCCAGGGCTGCAGCCAGCCCATCCAGCTCATCCCGATGCCCCTCCACCCACAGGTGGGATCCAGAAGCCGTTGGCGTTCGTTCCCAGGACGAGAGCGGGACAGAGTCCTCGTCGGCTTCCTGCAGTTTCAGGCGGATTTGCTCCGGGCGTTGGTTGCGCCGCCAGTAGTACCAACCCGCCCAGGGGGAGGCCAGCACCACCATCCAGGGCCAAGCTCCCCACCCAGGCTCAAGGGTCTGCAGCACCAAGGCCAAACAGGCCAGCCCCGCCCCCGCCAGTCCCGTTAAAAAAAAGGTCAGCCCCACGCTAGCCTGACCCTGCCCTGCAAAGGTGGCGATCCCCTCGGCATCGGCGGACTGGAGACGATAGCCACGCCTTTCCAAGTGCTCCCGTAGAGCGGATCCCATTTCTTCCAGGCTGCGACTGCTAGAGTAGAGGCGACTCTCCACGCGATCCTTGCCCGCAGCTCGCAGAAAAAAGAATAGACCGATGGCCAATAGAGTCGTCAACGCCAAGGTTGAAACCTTTTCCCCCGTCAGCGGGGCTATGGCCAACCCAAGTGCCTGAGCAGAGCCCAGTCCGCCCAGAGGAAGGGGGTTGACCTGTTCGGGGAGTCTGGCTCCCCCACAGCTGGGTGGGATAGGTGAATGGGAACAGTTCATCGAATAGAATCGAATAGATTGGAATAGGCAAAGCAATTTACACGCTACCTTTGAAGTTTAGACCCTCTAGGATGGATGGGTTACTTCCCCCAAGGACGAGCTGCTGGGTTCACCCTGAGGGCAATACGCTTTTTCGCAGTGGCGGTGACGGTTGAACTGGGGGGATCCTACGCTGGCTCTCATGTCTCTGGGCTGAGAAATGCAACTATAATTAAGTTATGATAAGGGGCTCACGCTCTCCGTGTGACCCCTCCGCTGCTACTTCAGCCTTTCCCTATGGGGCATGGGCAGGAGGTCCGGTTGAGGAAGAGGTCAATGTATGATTTCCTCTGACTGCTGTAAGGCGTTGAGCAGGCGCGAAGTTACCGTTGGGGAACACTTAAGCTTAACTTGCTCCACATCACTGACCATTCCTCTCTCAGCCCACTGAACTGCTACCTCTGTCGCTACATCAGCAACACCCTACATGTCTAACTACGAACCTGAACTCAACGACATTTTGTTGGATGGACCCGCCGATCTCCTCGATGCTGCCGAAGAAGCAGAGGTGGATCTGGCCGATGGCGAGTTTCTGGAAGAGGAGCCAACCCGCCGCTCCACTGATCTGGTGCGCCTCTATTTACAGGAGATTGGTCGTGTTCCTCTTTTGGGGCGCGATGAAGAGGTGGCCCTGGCCCAAAAAGTCCAAGACTACATGAAGCTCTTGGATTTGCGCCTGCGCCTGCAGAAAGAGTTGGGACGGGATCCCACTCTTGCGGAATGGGTGGCCAAGGCTAACCAGTACCCCGAGTGGGCGCAACTGACCCCTGAAAAGCTGCAGCAGATTCAGCGGATTGGCAAGCGTGCCAAAGAACACATGATCAAGGCCAACCTGCGCCTGGTGGTGTCGGTGGCGAAAAAGTACCAAAACCGCGGCTTGGAGCTGTTGGATCTGATCCAAGAGGGTACGCTGGGCCTAGAGCGGGCGGTGGAAAAGTTCGACCCAAAAAAGGGCTACCGCTTCAGCACCTACGCCTACTGGTGGATCCGGCAGGGCATTACCCGCGCCATTGCCACCCAAAGCCGCACCATCCGCCTGCCCGTCCACATCACCGAGAAGCTGAACAAGATCAAAAAAGCGCAGCGCAAGCTCTCCCAGGAAAAGGGCCGCACCCCCACCATCGAAGACATCGCCTCCGAGTTGGAGATGACCCCGCCCCAGGTGCGGGAACTGTTGGTACGGGTGCCCCGCTCGGTTTCTCTGGAAACCAAGGTGGGCAAAGACAAGGACACCGAACTGGGGGATTTGCTGGAAACTGACGACATTTCTCCAGAAGAGACCATGATGCGGGAAGCCCTGCATCGCGATCTACAGCAGTTGCTCTCGGATCTCACCAGCCGCGAGCGGGATGTGATCCGCATGCGTTTCGGCTTGGGGGATGGGCGCACCTATTCGCTGGCGGAAATCGGTCGCGCCTTGGATCTGTCGCGAGAGCGGGTGCGGCAAATTGAGGCCAAAGCTCTGCAGAAGCTGCGTCAGCCGAAGCGGCGCAACCGCGTGCGAGATTACCTGGAAGCTATCAGCTAGTTCCGGCTTGCCCACTGGCTCCCCCAGCGTCCTACCCGTTTCCGCAGTCGGGCTGCTGCCCACTCTACTTCTGGGATCCGCAGGTAGAGAGCTCCGGCGGCGAACAAGCTTAGACCTAAACCCGCGGCCAGCCCGGCCCAAATGATGGCGGTGAGCAGGGGAGACCCCACAATCTCGTAGGAGCGCAGTTGGGTCCACAGCCAATGGCTCAGTCCCCCGGCCAGGACGGTGCTCCCCAGCAATGGCAGTAGGGCTTGTCCCATCTCCCGCCAAGGGATCCCTGGCAGGCGCTGGTGGAGGCGGATCCCCAGTCCGATCACGGCTATCAGGTTGACGCCGGCGGTGGCCAGGGCAATGCCCGGCGCTCCAAAAGCCTGCAAAAATAGAAAGTCCAGTAGGGCATTCAGGCCAATGGCCATGCTGCTAATGCGCAGAGGCGTAGCCCCATCCTCCAGGGCATAGAAGATCCGCACCAGCACATCCCGCAGCAGGTAACCGGTCATCCCCAGACCATAGGCCATGAGCAGGGCTGCCACCTCTTGTGTCACCTCCGGCGTAAAGCGCCCCCGCTGGTAGGCCACTTGGACAATGGGCTCGGCCAAAGCCACCAACAGCATCGACAGGGGCAGGGTCACAATTGCCGTAAGCATCAGCCCTTGGCGGATACGCTGGCGCAGCTCCGGCCAACGGGATCCATCCCCTGCCAACTGGGCATAGAGAGGCATCAAGGGCACCAGCACCATGTTGGAGAGGATCCCCAGCGGCGTTTGTACCAGAAGCTGGGCATATCCCAAGTTGCCGATGGTGCGATCCCCAGGTACGAAAGAGGCAAAAAACAGATCCACATAAACATTGATGTGGATCATCCCGGAGGAGATCACCGCCGGCAACATCAGCAAGCCCACCGCCCGTACCTGCGGGGATCCCCACTCAAAGCGCAGGCGCGGTCGCCCCAGCCCTAACCGCATCTGGAGCGGAACTTGGGCCAACCATTGGGCAATGGCCCCGATGAGCACGCCCCAGGCCAGCAAAGTTGGGATCCCCGTCCATCCCAGCGTGACCAGGATCCCGATCACCGCCAAGCTGGAGATCAGCGGGCTAAGGGCAGGCAAGGCGTAGTGTTCGGCAGCATTCAGCGCTCCAAAGCCGATGCCAATCCACCCCGAGAGCAAGGCCAAAGGGGCCATGATCCGCAGTTGCGCAGCGGCCAGAGCATGGACTTCGGGGCTGGCTCCCGGCGCATTCAGGCGCACCACCCAGTCCGCTCCCCACCAAAGGCCCAAGCTGACCAGCAGGAGCAGGCAGCCTACCAAGGTGGAAATGGATTCCAGCCAGGCAGCCGCATCCTCCCTGTCCCGATCCCGCTGCTTTTTGAGGACACTGACGATGGCGCTGTGGAAAGGGCCGTTGATCCCTCCCAGCAGAATCAACAGAAAACCGGGCAGGATGTAGGCTACCCCGAAGGCGCTGTACTCCGGCCCCGAGCCATACACTGCTGCAATCAAAGCTTGGCGAACGAAGCCTATGCCCTTACTGAGCAAGGTCGCCCCGGCCACCAAGCCCGCCACCGACACCAACGAACGGGATGGCCCTGCTGAAGGAGATCCCCCAGGGATCTCTTCCTGAGTGGCAGACTCCTCCATTACCTTGTGTCCTGCACCCCAACCACTGCCTCAACAACAAACTGATCCCGGATCCCTCTTTGAATCCCAGGAGCCGCTTCCCATTATCGGGAATATCGAACCCTTCTGGGCAATTGTCGGGCATTAGCTGGATCCCTTGGGCAGGCAGCGAGCTTGTCAGGCCAACAGTTGCCGTTCCTGTTCCAGTTGCTGCAACAGATGCTCATCCCCACGGGCTTGAGCAGAACGGATGCGCTCCTGCAGCCGGTGCAGCAGGTTCCGCCGATGGGTTTCCTCGACCAAGGTCATGAAGTGCTTCCGAGAGGAGACAGCCGCTGCCGGGCTCCCTTGCACCTCAGGGATCCCTGCCGTCACCCTTGCTCCAGGATCGAGGGCAATACCTCGATAGGTGAGGGGGAAAGACTGAGGCAGCGCCACGGCTAGGGATTGAGCTGGCCAGCTCCACCCCAAACCCCGGTGCCGAGCGGGCACATTCTGACGGCTTTGAATTACCCCAGAGGGATGCACAAACTCATGGGCAATGCCTTGATAGGTCAGTTGCAAAGGACTCCGTCCCGCTAATGTGAACAGCAAGGGCCCAGAAGCACCACCGCTCACAGCAGCTCGTCGATCAGCCGCAGCACCTGGTGCAGCTCAGCACCGGGGATCTTTTGATGTTCTAGGTTGATTTCCACCAACTGTTTGAGGGCAAGAAGCTTCAGGTTGGCCTCCACCGCCGCCACCGCAATGGCTTGTGCTGCCGGCAAATAGCCACTGGCCCCCAAATCCAAAAGGGCAGCCCGCCGCAGATGGATGTTGTGGTGATTCAACACCGACAGCAGGCGCTGAGCAAAAGTCGGATCCCCAGTGAGACGATAGCAGGCCCGTGCCGCCGCACATTGCAAACGGATGGAAGTGTGCTCTAGGTAGGGACAGATTGGCTCCAGAGCAGCGGTCACTTGCAGTTGTCCAAGAGCCTCGACAATGGCTTCTAGGGCGGCTTGGGCTTCCGTCTGCAGTCCTCGCTCCACACGGCGCAGCCCTTCTAGCAAAGCGGATCCCAGCTTTTCCACTTCGTCGGGATCCCTATGGAGGTTGTTGGCAAGGGCAATCTCAACCAGCGCCTGGGCAGCCGCTGCCACCACTTGGCCATCGGAGCAAGACAAAGCCGCCTTCAGGGGAGGGATCCCGGCGAGGGATCCCAGTTTACCCAAAGCACGAGCAGCGTTGCGCCGCAGCGGATATCCCCCTTGAGCGGTGCGATCCGTTTCATCGGCCAGGGCCTCGATCAGGGCCGGGATCCCTTCGACGATGCGCATGCGCCCCAGCCACCAAGCGGCATAGTAGCGTTCCCCCGGATCCCCGTGGCGCAGCTTGGCGATTTGTCCAGCCGGGGTGAGATCCACCGATGGATCGGGATCCAGAGGAACAGCAGTGGTCATGGAATCAACAACGGAGAGGACACCGAGAAGGGATCAAGCGCTGCGGACACTGACGATCTTGGCGCCCGATTTGAGCAACCGCTGCATTGTCGCCGACAGTTGATCGGCAGAGACGAAAATCTGCTGGTTGGATTTGCGCACTCGGCTGGAAGTGGCCAGCGCCGAAGGCGGATTCAGCAGCCGGGTCACTTCCACACAGAACATGCGATCCGACTGGCCCGTTGGCGGCCCCAGGTGTTTGGAAATGGGGCTGGGCGGCAGCAGCCCCCGCACCCCAATGCGGCGAATGGCCGGGGTAAACCCGGTGGCCAAAGGCATCATCAGACGGGGTCTGGGCCCTTGGGAGCGATCGTTGTTGGCGTAGCCCCCGTAGAGAGCGAAGAGATTGGTAAAGTCGCGGGTGGAATGAGCCTTGCGGTATTCAAACCCACGCGGGTAGGGGACGATGTTGTCTCCAAAAGCTTCCAGGTATTCTGGGCTGTCGATGTAGGAATCGATCTCCGCGCTGTGGCCGCCAGATTGGTAGATGTCCAAATGGCGGGCGATGTCTTTGGGGCTGGTGGGAGCGCGTCCCAGCAGATGCTTGAAATTGAGCTCGATGGCCCGGGTTTGCGAGTTGGGGTAGAAAAACCGCTTTTTGTAGGCTTCGGACTTGGCGATCCATCGCACAAACTCCCGCACCGTCAGGCTGCCCTGGCGCAGCAGCGATTCCGCACTGGCTAGCTCCTTCCTATCGGCCCCAAACAAATGGTCGTTGCCCAGCACCTGACGGTAGATGGCCCGCAGCACCGCATTGAGCTGATCCTGGCTGGCGTTGGGGCGCAACTCCAGTGGGGTGGTCTCCGTAATGCCCCGGATCCCCATCCGGCTTGCCGCTGTAATTGCACTCATGCTAATTCCCCCGATTGAACTGAATGGACACAGATTGAGAACAAGCTTGCGTTTAGGGTCATTTCGATTCAAGCTAGGACATTGCACCCACACCTAAAGTGTTGGTTGCGTCGTCGCGTCGGCGTTGCGGAGCAATAATGCAGGGGGCCAAAAGGCTTTTCAAGGACTCCGTCCCGCTGGCGCGATCAATAGCCCAGGCGTCTCACCCTAGCCTGAAACGACTGTAGAAATCGAAAACTAAAATTAGAAATCAAAAATCGGCAGCCCCAAGCTGCAGAAGAGCAACAGTGGCGCCTTCCTATTGGGGAGACTGATCCGCAAACCCACGTGGTCAAACGTATCTCTCCGCAACGTAGCAGGCTCACCACCGTTGCCCTCAACAACCTTCCCTCGCCATCCCCCCTGGTTTATGGGATGAGCCAACTGGCTAGCCGGCGTCGCCCTTTTAGAGGGATCCCAAGCCAAGGGTTTAGCTGAGCGCGTTGATGGCGTAGTCGATGTAGGTGTTGGCTTCGGTGGCCGCTTGCCCGGTCAGGCCGTGGTTGGCTTTGATGTAGCGCAGGGCTTCGATGAACCAACTGGGGGAGAGTTCAAAAGCGGCGTTGATTTCGCGGATCCCGGCCAACTGATACTCGTCCAGAGGACCGGTGCCACCGGCTACCAAGCAGTAGGTGATGTAGCGCAGGTAGTGGCGCACGTCGCGGGCGCACTTGTCTTTGCCGGCTTGGGTGTGGCACTGCCCACCGGGTTGGGTGGTGTAGGGGAACTTGGCGTAAACGGCTTCGGTGGCACCGCGCACCAGCTCGTCGGCACGGCTGCTCAGAACTCGAGCGGCTTCCATGCTGGCGGCAGCCCGCTGAAAACGGCCATTGATGGCCTGCAATTCGCTGTTGCTCAGGTAGCGCCCTTGGCTATCGGCAGTGGCGATGGCGTCAACAATTGGGGTTTGCATGATTCAAAACGCTCCTTTACTTAACTCAAGCTCAATGCAAAGAACAAGGCCAAAGCTGCAAAGTCTCAACTGCAAAATCGCTGCAAAAAAAGTTGCTTTTCTAGGGATCCCCTGCCAACCCGAGTTGTCTTAGATCCCAGAGAGGTCTTCACAACTGGATCCGGACACAACAGAAACTTCAGTCCACAAGGGATCAAACCACAGCGGCAGCAGCGCGATCGAAGTAGGATTCGATTTCGGCAATCAGAGCGCTGCAGTCACCCCGGGTGATGCCGTTGGGGTCGTTTACCACCGCCACCGCAGCCTTTTTCATCTTTTGGATGCCGTTGGCCACCGAGCTACCGGGGGTGCCCAAGGCTTGATAGGTTTCCCGCAGGCCGTTCAAGCAGCGCTCGTTCAGCACACTGGCATCTCCGGCTGCCACGGCGTAGGTGATGTAGCGGAGAATAATGTCCATGTCCCGCATACAGGCAGCCACATTGCGGCTGGGGTAGGCAGGCCCACCGGGAGCGTTCAAATTGGGCTCCTCGGCAAACAACTGACGGATGGCATCGGTCACGATCTTGGAGGCATTGCTGGTGAGGCGGTTCACAGCGTCCAAACGCTTGTTCCCCTCGGCAATTACCTGCTGGAGAGCGGCAAACTCGTTCTCTCCCAAAAAAGCGCCTTTGGAGTCAGCTTGGGCAACCACTTTGCCAAATACATCGTTCATGGTTTTGAATCTCCCTAGCAAAAGTAAAAGAGGTTATGAATCCACATTCCCTGCAGCGGACAAGAGAGCACCTGCCGGCCAGGAATGCAACACTGCTTGGATCCCCAGTGCCGAGAGGTGCTGTTTAACTCACAGAACCGCCGACGGGATCAAAGCCGATAGAACCAAGATGAGCAAGCGAAGCTCGCTCCCAGATCCAGGCCACCATCTACGGGATCGGACTTGGACAAGAAGCCTCAGCCGCTGCTGGCAACCTCAACTGGCAGACGAGAAGAAGCTGGCTCGCCTTGTTTCCAGTCTTTTTCTACCGCGAAGGCAAGAAGCGATGAAATCAAAAAATGTAAATCGGCTTTACCTCGCGCAAAAAGGCTTAGATCGGTTTTCAATCTGTTTCCCATCTGGGATCCCGGCCAATGCTCCCTATCTTTCGTAGCGGCAGTTTTTTACAAAAGAGAACGTTTCTTGACCTAGCTTTACAACATGAACAAAGATGTCAGCCCCGATCGCGGCTTTGCAGCTTGCAAGGGATCCATTTTCAGTATCGGAGCGAACATTCTCATAAAGGATACATAATTTAACACTTGCTGCAATCCTCGGTCGGGCCTGAGGTTGGGGCAAAATCTGAGAAGGTTCTCTTCGATTCCCTAAGATTTTCGGTACACACCTTTTACAGAAGTTCTGGATGCCCGCTTATGCCTATTGGGTTGGATCGCACTCCTTCCCCAGAGCTGCTGCAGATGGCGCGTTGGCTGGCAGGAGACTTCAGCAACCAAGAGCAAGCCTGGGAAAATCCACCGTTTTTCGCCCAGATCCGGGTGGCCTATCGCCCCTTGCCGGCCCACGTTTTGGGCGGGATCGGCTTTTATGTGGAGCAAGCCTACAGCGGCCATTTGGAGGATCCCTATCGGCAGGCGGTGGTGGAATTGACTCAGGCAAGCGCTGGGATCGTGATTCGCAACTACCGCCCTCTGGAGCCGCAGCGGTGGCGGGGCTGTGCTCGGGAAAGGGCAGACCAACTGAGTCAACTGAGGGCTGCCGATCTGGCCTATCTAGAGGGGTGTGATGTGCAGGTGAAGAGGCAGGGATCCCTCTTTGTCGGCGTGACGGAGCCGGGGTGCCGGTGTTGCGTGGTGCGCAACGGCCAAACCACTTATCTGCAGACCACCTTGCACCTGAGCGAGAGCGAGTTTTGCAGCCATGACCGAGGGATGGATCCCATCACCCACCAGCAGGTTTGGGGAGCCCTGGCAGGCGCTTTTCGCTTCCAAAAGGTAGTCGATTGGCAGGCAGAGCTGCTGCTGTAGGCTTCGGCCCAGCCAGCCCTGCAACCCCACAGTTGACGACGGTATTGCGCACTCTCCCTCAGTCGGCCTTGTGTACACTGTCTTTGGCCGGGATCCAATATTGCCGCGCGATGCTTCCGGGTTCGAGCATGCTGGCAATGGGAATGTTCTTTGCCGCTTGCAGACAGGATACGCTCCTTATCGGCTTAGTGTGGGTGTTCAATGCAGGTGAGGTCAAGCCCAAAGAATGAGCCACGGTCTGGGTGGGCTTGGCACAGCCCTTGGGGAATGGCAATCGCCCTAGTTGGGATCTTGGCCTTGCTGCTGCTCGGTGCCGGATGTTCTGGCCAGGGGGAATCTGTGGCTTCCCCCCCTGCGTTGATCCCTCTCCCGCCTCAGCCGGGAACCGAGTCGATTCCCATGCCGGTGCGCACGCTGGGCAACAGCCGCTTTAAACTGCTGGGCTTGAACGTGGGGGTGGCCGGGAGCGGAGCTGAGGTGTTACTGGATACCGGCTCGGCAGGTTTGCGCATCATAGCGACAGCAGCAGGTCGCTTTGGCCTGGAACGGACGGGGATCCCTTCCACCGTGACGTTTGGAGATGGCACGCAATTTATCGGCGTGTTGGCCCGCGCCCCCTTCAGCATAGGAGGGATCCCCAGTCGGGAGCCGGTAACGATTCAGTTGATCGACCGGATCACCTGTGTGGACGCCCTGGTGGCCAGTTGTTCAGAGAACTTGTTTGGAGAAGGGCGGCCCTTCGCCGGGATCCTAGGCACGTCCTTGGATGAGCGCAGCCCCGACCGCGAGCTGTTTAGTCCGCTCACCCGCCTTCCGGGCAATTTCCGCTCTGGGTACATTATTCAAACGGGGGGCTTCAACTCCACCCAGGGCCTGTTCACGGTTGGCCTAACGGCTGCCAACACCGTCGGCTTCAATTTCCGGCAGTTTCCCCAGGTGGGAAGCTTTCCCGATGGCACCCCCATCTGGCGGGATGAGGCTTTGCAAGTGGCCTACAGCATTAGCAACACTTCCATTCAAAATGCCCTCAGCCCCACCGTTTTTGACAGTGGTTCTTCCGACATTTTTCTCAATGTCAGGCTGTTGGGGGCAGCTCCTTTCTCCACCTCGACCTTGCCCCCCGGCGCTGAATGGCGAGCTGTGCTGGAGGGGGCTTTTGACTACCGCATTCGGGTTGGCTTTTCCATTACGCCCAGCCGGGATCGGATTTTTGTTAACGGCAACCAAGGAGTGCAACTGTTGGGCATGCCACTGTTTTTCAACGCCGACGTTGCCTTTGATATTGAAGGCGGTCGGATCGGCTTTCGCCTACGTTGAGACGAAGTTGTTTTCAACATCCAAAAGCATTGGGATCACTTGCGGAGAAGAACTTGCCATGTTCGGCCGAGCCTTGAAAACCGGGAACAGCACGCTGCACAGATGGCCTTGGGTTTGGGGGCTACTGCTGCTCTGTTGGCTAGGGCTGAGCGGGCCGGCTTGGTCGATCAGCTTAGGGGATCCCTTGCCGGAGTGGGCTGAGTCTGTGCAGGTGGGACGACAGCGGCTGCGCGGGGTGGAGCAATACCGCGGCCAGGAACAAATCCGCGCCTATGGCAACGAAGCAGGACGGGTGTTTTGGATTCAAATCAACAGCAGCGCTGACTTGCCCCCGGATTACCGAGACTATTTGGGCGAATACCAACAATTTCTGGTAGAAGCTGTAGAAGTGGTGCCGTTGCGAGCCCGACGGCTGCGCTTCCGCCAGGGAAATCGCAGCGCCGAGTGGCAGGTGGTGGGCATGAGCGGTCGGTTTCAGGCAGAGGCGATCAGCAGAGATTTGGCTCTGCCAGGGTTGTTTGGAGATCCCTCGTGAAGAGCAGGAGAATTAGAGCTTATCCTAGAGATCCTAGAGAGAAACTTGAAACTAGAGTCTGCCAATGAATTTACTCCAGAAGAAAGTTGAGGTTACTCTTAATCGCTTCTTCGTCAAGGAGCTAACTCAAGAAGAGCTCACCTTCTATGAGTATAGTTGCAGGCCAAACCCTCTTCCAGATCTAGGAGAGGAGCAGAGGGCTCTCTCCAAGATTTGTAATCAGCTAGGTGTAATGGCTGTTCGTCTGGGAAATCGCATCATAACCCGAGAAAAAGTTCCGGCCAGTAAACTCAAAACAGAGGAATGGGAGTTGGAAGAGCTTGGTTCTAAGGCTCTAGATTGTACAGACCCTACAGAGAGACAGGCTCTAGAAACTTTCGAGCGCAAGAAACTAGATTGGAGTCTAAGATCTAAGTACAAAAGAACAGAGATTGAGCGATCAACAGGAGGAGGATTGATCTGGTGGGTTACGGGTCTGGAAGGAGTAGAACGGATTGAAGGAGTAAAACCACTTTGCGGAGATGGGTGGGAGGTTCACAGAGGAAGAGAGCTAGACGTTGTTATTAGACAAGATAAGAAGCTCTATCTAGAGATCGACATCCGATACCATTTCTACAGCCCATGGACGCTGCATGAGTGGCTGGAAAATTACCCAGATGTCTCAATTGAAATTGTACGAAACACATACAGGACAAAAAATAATAAATACCTAACTTGGGAGTATCGAGGCATTATCTCCAATCAGTCGCCAAGGGAAGTATGGTTAGCGGAGCTAAACACTAGCTTAGCGGATTATCATGTACAGAAGTACGGAGCAACTCCAGAAGAAGTTGATGGCTCTCTGGTGGTTCAAGTGGTCTCGAGAGAACGCAATTTCAGACAAAAGGCAGAGCCTATCCTTCATCTATCGCGGAGACTGTCGCCTGTTTTAACTTTGGAGATGCTAGCAAGTATAGAAGATCAAAGATGGACTGGCAAAAAAGTTAGCTCCTTGGTTAGCGAGCACATCAGAAAAAGTTTAGAAGAGAGATTGAAAGAGTCTAAAGAGACCGCAAAAACTATTATAGAAAATGTCTACAATATTTCTGACTTTCAGGCTGACCCCCTAAAAGCAGAAGGATACATTATGCCAAGGCCAAGGCTATTGGGGTTTGGTCATAGACAAGTCCAAAACCCCGCGAGAGTTAGGTACCAAGGATGTGCAAGAGTTGGCGAGACAAAGTTTGGACTTCTAAATCTTGACGATAATAAACGTGAGTATCCTACTGATGTTCGCAAGTGCCTACTTGAAGTAGCTAAAAAGAGCGGAGCAAGAGTTGAAATAGACTTTTACGCAACCCGTCAAGATTTGCCTGAAGGCGACCTTGCTCAACAGAGGTTTTGGCAAAGCTGGGCCGACAAAGGGATCAAAACCGTTCTGGTTGTCATGCCCTTGTCGCCTAATGAGCACAAGCAAAAGATCCGCTTGCAAGCACTTCGAGCAGGAATAGCAACTCAGTTTATGATTCCTGGAGCTGACCCCTACAAAGCTCTAAATGTCGTACTAGGACTTCTGTGTAAAGCTGCGTGGCAACCCGTGTTGCTTGAACCCCTCGATCATCCTGAGTGCTCCGAGCTTACCATTGGTTTTGATGTGGGGACGAATCGAGAGCTTTACTACGGAACCTCTGCCTTCGCGGTACTGGCCAATGGTCAAAGCTTAGGCTGGGAGTTGCCCGATATACAAAGAGGAGAAACTTTTTCCGGCGAGGCAATTTATCAAACCGTGTCCAAGCTCGTCAATAGATTCTACAACAAATTTCATCGATACCCTAGAAAGGTTCTTTTGATGAGGGATGGCTTAGTTCAAAGAGGCGAATTTGATAAAACAATTGAGGAACTAAGAAAAGAAAAGATTGCTGTGGATATTGTTGGAGTGCGCAAAAGTGGCACAGTCAGAATGGGAAGAGAGGAAAAAGGAAGCTATAGAGACGCTGCAATGGGCACTGTCATTTTTGACCATGAACGAAGGTCATTTATGCTCGTAACAAGCCAGCCCATTAAGAAGTCCTCGGTGCCAATTGGCAGCGCAAGACCGCTGCGAGTTGTCCATGAACACGGCAACACTCCTTTGGAAGTTCTGGCTATACAAACTTACCATCTCTCCCAGCTTCATCCTGCTAGTGGTTTTCAAGCCTGTAGGCTTCCTTGGGTGTTGCACTTTGCCGACAAAAGCAGTAAAGAGTTCCAGCGCATTGGCAACAGCATTTTTAGTGTGCTGCAGAACATAAACCGAGAGAAGTTGATTGCCGTCTAGCCAAGGGAGGGGATCCCCACCTGCCGGCCTTGCTAGGATTGGGGGGGTGGTTGGTGTTGCGGCTATGGTGGAGATGAATGAGGTCTGGAAGACCTTTCTGAGCAATCCTGTTCCGTTCTGTGGCGGTTTTCTCAGCGGCCTGCTGCGTTTGGATGTGAAGCAGGATCCCTTGCGCAGTTGGCTGGAGTCCCAGGGGCTGAGGGTGGAGGAGCCCCCGCCTTCCGGTCGCTCCGACGGCCCCCAATCTATTTCCATTGAATAGGCGTACTCAGTTGGCGGGCAGAGCCTAGGGATCCCTTCCGAACGCTTTCTCTCAGGTGTGGGAAGCGCTCTGATCCGGGCACAAGCAGCGACAAGAAGGGCAGCAAGAGCGGTGTTGCGAGGTGAGCTGATGTTCCCTGAACCCTCCCAATTTAGGAAGCGGCAGGGATCCCTTCGAGGCTGTGGCTACCTCTGCGGGATTGTGTTCCTGGTAACGGGACTGGTCGGTCTGCCGTCAGGGGATCCAGCCGTGGCCCAATCGTCTCCCTCTTCTCTTGCCAGCCCTAAGCAGGATCCCCAAGCTTGGCTGGAGCGCTACAACGCCGCTCTAGAGCAATTGCCCCCTTTGCCCAACTTGCAATATCGCCAGCAGGTGCGGGTAGAGGGATCCCAAACCTTCACAGCCACGTTGGATGTGCTCTACCGCCGCGACGGCAGTTGGCAGGCTTGGGTAGCCAAAGGGGATCGCATCCGCCTCTTGGATTCGCGCCAATTGGAAGTGGTGAACCAGTCGGATCTGCTGCAGCTGTACTCGGTGTATGTGAGCCGACCGGAAGCCCTCTTGCCCTCGGTGAGCTTTTACTTGAAGGCGGATCCCAGCCGCTACCGCGTCCTCTCCTCAGAACGGGTGGATTTGGCTGGATCCCCTGTCCAGCACTTGCGCCTAGAGCCCATTCAGGAAGGCCAGTTGCGGGAGCTGTGGCTGGATCCGCAGTCGGGGCTGCCGCGGCAGGTGTTGCTGTTTTTGTCGGGGGTGTGGGGGCAGGCCTATGTCCTGATGGGGTTTACGGCGGTGCCAGCTCCCGAGGGAGGGGAGCGCTACTGGCTGCCGGAGAGCACCCGCATCAATTTGGGCTATGGCTTTTGGACCCTGGAGGGCCTGAACCGCCGCGTGTTCAGGGGATCCCTGTCCATCCAGCATGACTACCAGGACTACCGCATTTTGCCAGAAGGGACGCAGTTGCGCTTTTTGCCTTCGCAGCCGCCGGTGGATGCGCCGCCGGTGGTAGCCGGCCTGCCGGGGAGCGCTCCTCAAGCGGAGTTGGGAGATGTGCGGGCCTTGGGAGTGGATGAGCAGGGCAACCAGCAGTTCAGCATTGGCCTGGGCCGGCGCTCCAGCCCGGACAATTCCTTGGAAGACCGAATCGTTGCTTTCAACCTAACCCGACCCACCAGCCGCAACGCCCTGACCCAAATCGATACTTTAGCTCTTTTGCCTCTGGGGAATGGCCAGTTGCCCATCTATCTCTTCCAATTCGACACCGGTCGCCCCCTCTCGCCCCTGCAGGGGGTAGAGCGCCCGCAGGTGGATCCCAACGAGGTCTTCGCTCCCAGGCCGCCAGCCATCAGACTCTTCGGAGATTAGTTCCCCAATGCTGATAGATGCTGCCTATGGGGTGATCCCCATCCTGCCCCGCCCGCCCGCCCAGGAAGCTCCCGGACCCGGCTCTTCGCATTTGTATCTGCTCATCCAGCACCAGAAGGGGCATTGGGCTTTCCCAAAAGGGCACAAGGATGGCTCCGAAAGCGACCTGGAGGCGGCGCAGCGAGAATTGCGAGAGGAAACCGGCTTGACCGACTACCAGCTTCTGACCCTGCCCGGCCAGTCTGACCCTTTGACGCTGCAGGAAGCCTACACCTTTACGGATCCAGAGGGGAACCGAGTGGCCAAAACCGTTACCTACTACGTGGCCTTGCTGCCGCCCCAATTTCCTCCCCCTGAGCTACAGGTGCAACCAGAGGAGGTGGCCGCCTACCGCTGGTGCTCCTACCCCGAAGCCTTGGAGCAGATCAGTTTTGAAGAGAGTCGGCAACTGCTGCGCCGCTGCCAAGCCCACCTGGAGCAGCTTTGGAAATTGGAGAAGACCTAAGTTCCGTATTTTTACGGAAGAGGTTTATCGGGGTTACCTTTATCTTGTCTTGCAGGCTTTCCGCGGGAAGTTCCCGAGTAAGAAAGCCAGCAGACAATCTGAGGGCTAGCCTTCACCTTTAGAGATTGGCTGATGAGCAATAGTCATCGATCTCCCCAGGAGGAGAGTTTTTCTGAATACGGATTGAACGCTGAAACTGCCTTTGAGTTCGTGCAGCCTTGGCCGTCTTGTTGGGCTTGGCTCATCTAAAGATCTCGTCTGGGTCAGGGCTGGGCTTGAACTGTATTCTGGAAAGCATTTTTTCACCGGCTTGTGGGGTAGCTAAGACTTCAGTCGTGTCATCAACCTCAGCGCAGGAAATTGTTCCGAGCACGTCCTCTCGACCCATGAACCGTCCCCCCGTCTGTACAGAAGTCTCGGCCCATCTGCTGAACGCAGAGGTCAGCTTCACAGGAGTTGTTCGGTATTTCAGTGCCTTGGACAAAGGGGAGGGGCTGGGCACTTGGTCATTGGTGTTTCACCAAGGTCGCCTGGGGTTTGCTCACCACAGCTTGGAGCCCTTGGAGCGCTTGGATCGCCACCTGCGTCGGCTCAGCCATCAAGTCTTTTCTCTGACTCGCCAAAATTGCCTACGCATCCATCGGCAGGTGGAGGCGCTATTGGCTCAGGAGACTGGGCCTCTACCTGCAGACCTTCTGGGGCTGAGTTGGATGGTAACGGAGCAACTGCTGCCTTGGGAAGCTGCGCGCAGGTTGAATGCTTGGATCGGCGAGGAGGTGCTGCAAAATCTGTTGCTGGTTCCAGGGGGCTTTCAGCAGGAGATCATCCCACTGGACAACGTGCCCACCCTGGGCCAGTGGGATGGGGGATCCCTGCTCGACCTGATCCAAAAGCGGCTACGGGCATGGCAATCTTTGGGGCCTGAGATCACCTCCCCCTACCAACGGCCCTACTTTGCCAGCCGGGCCCAGGCAGAACGCCTTCCCGCCGAGCAACAGGAACGGCTAGGCCGGTTACTGAAGGGGTTTAGCTTCCGCCAGTTGAGCGCCCTTCTCGATCAAGACGACCTCCAGATCGCTCGCCGCCTACATCCTCTGGTCAAAGCCGGTATCCTTGTCCTGCGGGATCCCCAGCCCCCCTTTGATCGGCTGCCCAAAACCTACTCGGCCAAGCTTGAGACAGAATCACAGCCCTCAGAAACTCCCACCGTCCCTCTTCACCTGGCCAACGGGCTTGCAGATCTAGGCCCATCTCCCCAAGCCTCGAAAACCTGGATTGTGGCCTGTATTGACGACAGCGAAGCCATGCTCAGCGAGTTGCAGCGGTTGTTGGAAGGGCACAACCTGGTCATTCACGCCATCAGCGACTCTTTGAAAGCCCTGATGAAGCTGACCACCCTCAAGCCAGATTTGATCCTGCTGGACGTGGGTATGCCCAACGTGGATGGCTACCAATTGTGCAGCCTCATCCGCAAATCCTCCGTGTTAAAGGATGTGCCGGTGGTGATGGTCACAGGCCACAAAGGTCTGATCGATCGGGTGAAGGCGCGCCTGGCCGGTGCCACCGATTACCTGACCAAGCCCTTTCGGCAGGAAGAATTGCTGCAGATGGTGTTTCGCTATCTCAGCTAGGGATCCCTCTAAAGGTTCGTCGAAAAAGAGGTAAGGAGATGTCGATCATGGTGAAAGTTCTTGTGGTGGAAGATGTGGCCTCGGAGCGACAGCTCATCAGCGATTACCTCCGCTCAGAAGGCTATCAGGTGGTAGCGGTGGCCAACGCCCAAGAGGCATTGCAGCAGATCCGCAACGACAAACCCGATGTGGTGCTGACGGACTTGGTCATGGAAGGCATGAGCGGGCTGGAATTGTGCCGCCAAATCAAGAAAAACCCGGAAACCCAAAAGTTGCCCGTTGTGGCCTGTACTTCTAAAAATCAAGAGCTGGACAAACTCTGGGGCATGAAGCAAGGGATCGATCTTTATCTGACCAAGCCTTTTACCCGCGAAGACATTTTGCGGGCCGTGAAATCAGTAGTGCTCAGCCCGAGCTCATGATTTTTGCCACTCCTGTCCTTGCTGAGCTGCGCCTCCAGTTAGGATCCCTGTGATTATCACGAATTGTTCTTAGGAGATGTCTTAGAATTGGCAGAGCGAGAACGGCAATGGCGGTAGCTTTCTCCCCACACAGCCCTACTTCTACCCGTACCGGCGAGCTGTACTTACATCTACAGTTGGGGGTAGACTGTCGGGCCCTTTTGCCCATGGCATTTGCCCAGGAAGCTCTAATTGTTGGCCCGCACCACTTTACCCCTCTCCCCAACCAGCCCGCATGGGTGCTGGGCTTGTTCAACTATCGCAATCGCATTCTCTGGGGACTGGATCTGCCGCAATTTCTCGGCCTAGAGCCCTTGGACTTTGGGCAGCCCGAACACCACTTGGTGGTGATGCGCCCAGAATTTGGGGGCTCTGCATCGCCAGTGCGAACAGGCTTGGGCCTGGCAACCCAACACGTGAAAGGAGTAGCTCGAGTGCCCGCCGAGGAGATCCAACCCTTAACAAAAGCCCAGGCAGCACAAAACAACTTTCGACTGGAGAACTTCTACGACTCTTGCAAAGGGCTGGTGTTGGAAGGGGATGAGCCTCTCTGGGTGCTCGACCCTCTTGCCATTGTCCAAAAGCTCAACTCAGTTGATTCCTCGGCAAACCCTTGATCTTGGCAACCTTTTCCCCGACTTACCCTCACTTAAAGGCAAAATTCTATGGTTTCCTTCCGTCCCCTCTTTCTCAGGCCTGCTCCATCTTCCCGGGCCCAACGCAAAGTCGCGGGATCCCGCCTGGCCCTGGCAATCAGTTTTCCTCTGGGCATCAGCTCCCTGCTGTTTGCCGTCTCTGCCGGCAGCGTAGCCCGCACCTATTTCGAGTTCAAGCCGGCGATCTCGCGGCAGTTCACCCTGCAAAACCTGAGCGATCAGGTGATCTATTTGGATGAAGTCTTGACCATGTCTGCCCGCATGGCCGCTGCCAGCGGGGATCTGTCCTGGGAAGAGCGCTACAACATCCATGTCCCTCAGTTGGATGAGGTGCTGGCGGAGATTCAGCAATTGGATCCCGCCTCTTACGAAGCCTATGCAGCCAAAACCACAGCAGCCAACATCAAGCTGGTGGAGTGGGAAGTGCAGGCTTTTGATCTGATTCGGGCCGGCGAGCAGGAACGGGCTTTCAACTTGCTGCACAGCCCTGAGTACGAAGAGCAAAAGCGCATCTACGCCGAAGGGATCAACCAAACCCTGGAGGCCATTCGCAGCAACATTCAGGCCAGCGTCCAGCTTTACGAGCAAAATCTGCTGCAGGCTTTGATCTTTTCCGGCATCAGCTTCCCGATTCTGCTGCTGAGCTGGGGGATCATTTTGATCCTGGTGCGCAACTTTGTGCGGGAACGCAACGCCACCTACGAGCGACAAGTTTCCGACACCCGACTGGCCCAGCGGTTTGCCGATATTGCCCGGATTCGCCAAGAGCAAGAGCTGATCGATCCCCTAACTGACTTGTTGGGCGAGATGCGCCAGCGCTTCGGTGCCGAACGAGTGGCCTTCTATCGCTTGACCGCTCCCGAAGAGGCGCAGGTTATCGCTGAATCTCACGACAGCTGCCTGCCCGACACCTTGGGCACCCTCCTCCGCAGGATCCCGGCTCCGATCCAGCAGGCTCTCCACGGCGGGCAAGTTTACGCTTTTGGCCCGGTGCCTAGGCCAGATCTGGGCGCCGACTACCTGCAGAGGCTGGCCACAGCCCAACTGAAAGCCGAGATGATAGCGCCGGTGGTGCGTGGCGATGAGCTTTACGGTTTTTTGGCAATAGGCCGCGCCCAAAGCCAGAGCTGGTCTGACGAAGAACAGAAAACCTTGGCAGAGCTGGCCAACCGCCTGGGTCAAGCTTTGGGTAACCTGGGGGCGCTGGAGCAAAAAGCCGTGGCCGCCCAGGAACGGGAGCGGTCGGAAGCGCTGCAAAGAGAGCTGCTGCAGCTTATCAGCGAGGTCACAGAAGCCTCGCGGGGGGATCTCACGGTGCGGGCGCAGCTAACAGCCGGACAAGTTGGCATCATGGCGGACTTTTTCAACGTCATTATCGAGAGCTTGCGCGACATCGTGATTCAAGTGCAGCAGGCCGCCGGTCAAGTCAACCAATCCATTGGTCGTGACGAGGCAGCCATTCGCGAGTTGGCCGAAGCCGCTCTCCGACAGGCCACCCAAATCGAAGAGACCTTGCGCTCTGTCGAGCAAATGACGCTCTCAATCGAGGAGGTAGCCGATAAAGCCCAACAGGCCGCCACCGTTGCCGAATCTGCCGCCGCCACGGCCATCAACAGCAGCTTGACTATGGATCGCACAGTGCAAAACATCCTGCAACTGCGGGAAACGGTGGCCGAAACGGCCAAGAAGGTGAAGCGGCTGGGGGAATCTTCCCAGCAGATTTCCAAGGTGGTGTCCTTGATCAACCAGATTGCGCTGAAAACCAACCTCTTGGCGGTGAACGCCAGTATCGAGGCAGCCCGTGCCGGCGAAGAAGGGCGAGGTTTTGCGGTGGTCGCCGAGGAAGTCGGGGCACTGGCGGCCCAGTCGGCAGAAGCCACCCGCGAGATCGAGCGCATTGTGGAAGGGATCCAACGGGAAACCGGCGAGGTGGTACAGGCGATGGAAACCAGCACCGGCCAGGTGGTGGAGGGAACCCGCTTGGTGGAAGCAGCCAAGCAGAGCCTGGGACAAATTGTGGAAGTCTCGCGGCAGGTGAACCAGCTCTTTCAGGCCATTGCCCGCTCCACCGATGCCCAGGCAGATGCATCTCAAACGGTGCGCCAGTTGATGCAGCAAATCGCCAACATTGCCGCCCAGACGGCGGCAGCCTCGCAGCAGGTGGCCAACTCTCTCCAGGCTACGGTGGCGGTTGCCCGTCAGTTGCAGACTTCTGTGTCCACCTTCAAGGTGGGGGAGGCGGTTTAGCATGGGGCCGAATCCCACTTCCCTCGACCCACGCGAGTGGCAGGTTAGGCTGCAGTTTTTGGACGAAGCCCAGGCTTACCTCGACACCCTGGAGGCAGGGGTGTTGGGCCTGGGATCCCAGAGTTTGGATCGCCCCCGTTTGGATCGCTTGCTGCGGGCTGCTCATTCCATCAAGGGCGGGGCGGCCATGATGGGCTTTCCGGTGCTTAGCGACTTGGCCCATCGCCTGGAAGATGGTTTCAAGATCTTGCAGGTGGATCCCCAAAAAGCCGACCCCGCAGTGGAGCGCAACCTCTTGGCGGCGTTGGATTGCATGCGCCAAATAGCCCAGCAGCACCGCCAGCAGCGGCTTTTGGACGAATCTTGGCTGGCAGAGCGGGTGCAGCCTCTTTTCGATCAATTGCGAGAGCAGTTGGGAGAGTTGCAGCCTGAGGACAACGTCCAAGTCCTGGCAGCAGAGGCCGGGGGCGATATGCGGGTGCTGCTGTTTGCAACCGAGGTGGAGGCCTGTCTGCAGCGGTTGGAAGGTGTGCTGGCCCACCCCGAGCAGCCCTGTTTGCGGGAGGAGTTTCTCATTGCTGCCCAAGAGCTGGGGGCGCTGGGGGAAATGTTGGATCTGCCTGCCTTTGCCACCCTGTGCGGCTCAGTAGTCCAAGCTCTGGAGACGCTGCCGCCAAATGCCAAGGAGCAGGTGTTGCCCGTTGCTCAGGCGGCTTTACAAGCTTGGCGACGCTCGCAGGCCCTGGTGCTGGTCGGTCAGGTCGCTCTTCTCCCCAGCTCCTGGGATCCGGCAGAGCCTCCAGTTTCCCCCCCGCCAGAAGCCCCTCCCCCTGCAATGGCAGGAGCCACCGAGCTGCCGGATTCGATTCCAGCCGGGGCCAAAAGCGCTGCCGAGATGCTACGGGTGCCGGCTCGCCCTCTGGAACAGTTGGGGGAGCTGTTGGGAGAGCTCATAGGGGAGCGCAACCGCTTAAACAGTCGCCTGCAACGGCTGCGGGAGCTGGTCAGCTTGTTCAAACGGCGGGTTCGCACTCTAGAAGAAACCAACAGCCGCCTGCGCAGCAGCTACGACCGCGTCGCTGCCACCGTGCCTGCTTCTGTGCTCTTGAAAAAAGAAGGGGATCCCGGCCTGACCTTGGCCGATACCTTTGACCTCTTGGAGATGGATCGCTATGGAGAGATGCACCTGCTGACCCAAGAGGTGATGGAAACCGTTGTGCAAATTGATGAGGTAACCCACGATATCGACACCACCCTGCAGGAGACCGAAGGCAGCGCCCGCCAGCTCAGCCGCCTCTCCAGGCAAATGCAAACCCGTCTCGACCAGGTGCGCATGCAGCCTCTATCGGATTTGACGGATCGCTTCCCCAGAGCGCTGCGGGAGCTGAGCTTAGCCCATGGCAAGCCCGTGGAGCTGCGGGTCTTGGGGGGATCCACCCTAATCGAGCGCTCGATTTTGGAGGCCTTGGCGGATCCCTTGTTGCACTTGGTGCGCAACGCCTTTGACCACGGCATCGAGGCTCCAGACACCCGCCTGGCCCAGGGCAAGCCGGCCAAGGGCCTCATCGAAATTGCCGCCAGCCAACGGGGCAACCGCACTCTGATCACGGTGCGAGACGATGGGGCAGGGATCTGTCTGGATAAAATCCGGGCCCGCGCCTTGCAGATAGGGTTTTCCGCTGCCGACCTGGCTGAGGCCAGCTCCCAGGAGCTGCTGGAGTTGATCTTCCAGCCGGGCTTCAGCACCGCCGAGCGAGTCAGCGAGCTATCTGGACGGGGAGTGGGTCTAGACGTGGTACGCACCAACCTGCAACGAATTGGCGGCCAGGTGCAGGTGGAATCTTGGCCGGGACGGGGCACGCTGTTTACCCTCACTCTGCCCGTTTCTTTGAGCGTCACCCGCGTGCTGCTGACAGAATGCCAGGGGTTGATGTTGGCTTTTCCGGCCAACGCAGTGGAAGAATTGCTTATCCCCCCGCAGTTGCCTGCCGATTCCTTTCTCTGGGAAGGGGAGCAGATCCCTTTAATTCCTGTGGGCCACTGGTTTCGCTTCGCGCGCTGGCAGCCTCGCCGGGAAATTGACGAGACCCCCCTTCTCGACCGACCTGTGGTGCTGCTGGTGGTAGAAGACAACCGGCCCTATGGCCTGTTGGTGGATCGCTTTTGGCGGGAGCAAGAGGTAACTCTGCGCCCGGTGGAGGGAGGTCTGCCTCTGCCGTCGGGATTCTCCGGCTGTACGGTTTTGGCCGATGGGCGAATCGCTCTTTTCGTGGATCCGCCTGCCCTCTTGAGCTGGCTGCTCGCCCAGCGGGATCAGCCCTGTCAGTCGGCAAGGGATCCCCTTCCCCAGCCCAGGTTTGCCGCCCAGCCCACCCTGCTGGTGGTGGAAGATTCGGTCAACGTGCGCCGCTTCTTGGCCATGACCCTAGAAAGAGCAGGGTTCCGGGTTGAACAGGCTCGCGACGGACAAGAGGCCCTCGAGCACTTGCAGAGAGGAATTCCCATCCGAGCGGTGATTACCGACATTGAAATGCCGCGGCTGGATGGCTTTGGCTTGCTGGCCCAGATTCGTGCCCACCCCCTGTATGACCAGCTTCCCGTGGTCATGCTCACCTCCCGCAGTGGCGAGAAACACCGCCAACTGGCCCAGCGGCTGGGAGCCAGCGCCTACCTCTCCAAGCCCTTCCAGGAACAGGAGCTGATCCAAAAGCTGCGGCAACTGCTGCAACCAGCCTCTTCGGCACCTTCCACCGGCGTTTTGATGGCGAGGTAGTCCATGCCCCTGCTTTCCCCTCTGCGCCTGCGTCGTCTGGCTCGGCAAGAACAACTGAGAAACCGGCAGACCTTGATTACTTTCCAACTGGGCTCCTACTGCTTCGGCCTCCCTGTTGATCGGGCGCGGCGAGTTTTTAGCTGGGCAGAGTTTCAGCTTGCTCAGGAGGGCGGCCCCCAGCTTTTGGATACCGGTCGTTTGTTGCTGGGCCGAGGGATCCCTTTTCAACCGGAAGGGGTTATTCTGTTGCAGCCAGGCAGTTCTGAGGACGGATTGTCCGACCAGATCGACAACCCAGAAACAGGGGCTCTGCCCATTCCCACTCAGCCCCTCCTGCGCCGTCTGCCCTCTTCCCAGTTGCAGCCTCTCCCCAGCCGCTATGCAGCTCAGGCCCGCCAACGGGGTATTGTGCAGTGGATCCCGCCAGCCGAAGGCCAGCTCCCCCTGTTGGTGTTCGACCCTCATCTCTGGCCTGCCTGTTCTTGAGAAGGGAGAGGGGGCAGTTGCAGCTCTGGATTCTCCACGCGGGTTAGCTCCCAGCGAAAGGGCTCCCCACCCCGTCGCTGCCAATTCAATTGGAAGGGTTGCTCCAAGGCGTTCACCTGATCCCGCGTCAGGTTGGCCAAGGGGCCGCCGGAGCCCTCGATAACAAACCAGAGGGTGGCCCGTCCTTGGCGACTGGGATCCCCTAGGTCGAGCTGCACCTGCAGCGCTTGGGGTTGGAGGCGCAAGCGAAAAAATTGCCCGAAGATCTCGCGGCTGTAGGCCAGCGCCCGCTGCTTGTTCAGGCCCCAACCATCGCTATAGGCCTCAGATACCAACATCTCCACCTGATCCCAGTTGCGCTGCTCCACCGCCCGCAGCAATCTCTGGGTGTGGACGCGGATTTGTCGCTCAGGCCGCCCGTATTGCCAAAAGGCTCCCACCCCGATAGCCAAGACGACGGATCCCACCACCCCCCAGCGCAGCCAGGGGGGAAGGGGTGAAGGGGGAGAAGAGACAGAAGCAGACAAGGGATCCCTCTTGGGCAGTAGGGGGATTGCTCCCTCTAGCCTACGGGATCTACATGTGAGAAGATCAAAGCCTGACCCCGAAATCTGTGCAGCCTCTGCCGGTCACAGCACGCTCCCGAAATTTAGCCAACCGGTCATGACCAAGTCCAACGACCGCCTACTGCTGGAGTTTGAGCAGCCTGTCGCCGCCCTAGAACAACGGATTCAGGAAATTCGGGCCTTGGCAGAAGAAAACGACATCGATGCCTCTGAGCAAATTCGCCAATTGGAAGCCAAAGCCGAAGAGCTGCGCCGTGAGATCTTCAGCCAGCTCACGCCAGTAGAACGGCTCCAGGTGGCCCGTCACCCCCGCCGCCCCACCACCCTGGATTACGTACAGACCATCTGTGACGACTGGTTTGAGCTGCACGGGGATCGCCACGGCCAAGACGATCCGGCCATTGTGGGCGGGTTGGCCAAGCTGGGGGAGCAGCCGGTGATGATCCTCGGCCACCAAAAGGGTCGCGACACCAAAGACAACATCCACCGCAACTTTGGGATGCCCAATCCCGCCGGCTACCGCAAAGCCCTGCGGCTAATGGAACATGCCCACCGCTTCGGCCTGCCCCTGCTCACCTTCATCGATACGCCGGGGGCTTACCCAGGCGTCAAGGCGGAAGCCGAGGGCCAAGGAGAGGCCATTGCCACCAACTTACAAACCCTCTTTCGGCTGGAGATCCCCATCATCTGCACCGTCATCGGCGAAGGGGGATCGGGCGGAGCCTTGGCCATTGGGGTGGGCAACCGCATCCTGATGTTCGAGCACGCCGTCTACTCCGTGATCTCGCCGGAAGGCTGCGCGGCTATTCTCTGGAAGGATGCCAAGAAGGCTCCCCAAGCGGCGGCAGCCCTGCGCATTACCGCCCAAGACCTGCTGCAACTGGAGGTGATCGACGAGATCCTGCCAGAGCCGGTTGGCGGCGCCCACCGCGCGCCCTTGGAAGCTGCTCAAACCCTCAAAGAGGCTCTTCTCAGGCATCTCAAGGAACTTTCTAGCCTGAGCGGGCGAGAATTGCGCGAGGAGCGCTACCAAAAGTTTCGCCGCATGGGAGCGTTTCTGGAGCTTTCTGAATAGACTTATGCATCCCTGATTTATAGTCGTTTCAGATTAGGGTGAGACACCTGGGCCATTGATCGCGCCAGCGGGACGGAGTCCTTGAAAAGCCTTTTGGCCCCCTGCATTATTGCTCTGCAACGCCGATGCGACCAACATTTTAGGCGTGGGTGCAGTGTCCTGGTTTGAACTGAAATGACTATATTTGGGGTTTAATTTGGGGTTTATTCGAGGGGAGAGGCCCTTTAGGAGCTGCTCTGGGATGAACTTCCGAAAGCACTCCGCGCCCTCAACCTGACCAAGAGGGGGCTAACTCCTACCAGGTTACCCGATCCCGCAGTTGCTCAATCCGGGCTGGGCCAATGCCATTGACCCGTTGCAGATCCTCCAAAGAGGAGAAGGGGCGGGCCTCGATAATGCGCTGCGCCAGGGCGGGGCCAATGCCGGGCAACTGTTCCAGCTCCGCCGCCGTGGCCGTATTCAGGTTAACGCGGGGGGATCCCCCAGGAGACGCCACCGGAAAAGCAACCGACGGGGAAGGGGATCCCGCCTCAGGAGGAAGAACGACCTCGACTTCCAGCAGCTCCGGCTCCGGTTCAGGCAAGGAAGCGGCAACGGGGACGGGGTTGGGGCAGCGACGGGACGCCTCTTCTGCCTGTTGTTGCAGGCGGCGGCTGGGGCCAAAGCGGGCATCGGCAATGAGCCGGTCGAACTCCCGCACAAAGTGATCCACCACTCGGCTATTGCGGATGATCAGGAAGTTTTCGTCGTTGAGGTGGTTGGCCGAGACCGACCAGTTGTTGGATCCGGTGATCACCGTGGCCTGAGGAGTGCCGGGATCGATGATGGCAAACTTATGGTGCAGCTTATCGCCGGGGGCGAGGTTGGGTATGCCTACAGACTGGGCCGGCAGCGTCCAGGGCAGGCGCGCCGCCTCCACCTGGCACTTTTCGTCGGGGAGCAACAGCCCCCACATCTCCAGGGTGCGGCTGTAGTCCCGGAAGGCAAAACCAGGGTCGAACACCCCGCGGATTTCTACGTTGCGCTCCTGGCGCAGTTGCCTGAGTTGGTTGGCAATGCCCGGATCCGTAAAGACGAACAGAGCCAGATCCACCTGTTGCCGGGCTTGGGCCAGGGTGGCGGCAATAATGCCGTTGGAGGTGGCTTCGTAGGGCAGGGAGCGACTGGCAGGAGAAAAGTGAACCCCCACAATAGCATCGTCAAGGTACACCGTTTCCAGGGGACGCTTGAGCTTTTGCACGCCGAAGCGGCTATCGGTCAAGCCGCCAGGACCATCGCCCCACATGAGATCAAATTCCTCGGTGTAGAGGCGGGCCAGCTCCGGGCTGTCCAGCAGCAGCAGATGGTTGGCATTGCCGACACTGCCAGGCGCATCAAAGTCCCCGTGAATATCAGAGAGGGTGAAATTGGCCGAGCCGGTCAAGACTTTCTGCCCGTCGATCACCACAAATTTGTGGTGCATCAGGCCGCTGCCCTTGGAGCCATCGGCGGTATCATCCAGCCAGGGCACCCGCCCCCCATCCAGCAAGGCGTACACATCTCGGCTGGCAATCTCCTCGGGAGAAAACCGTCCATCGCGGTTCACATCCACCAGGTTGCGGTACTCCTCGAACTTGCGACGGCTGCGCTCGTCCAGCGCCCGCACTTCGGCAGGGGTGAGCTGGTGCCAGGCTCGCACGTAGGTGTTTTCAGTAATAAAACGCACAGGGATCCCCGCCTGCCGCCGCTCCACCAGAGCCTGGGCAATCAGGGGTAGGTTCAGCTCCTGCACGGCAATATCCACCGACTGCCGAGCGGAGCGAATCTGGGAAATGATGAACTCTTCCAGGTTGTAGCCATAGCGGCGGATCTGGCGATAGGGATCCCGATAGGTGCTCTCGCGGCTTTGGTTGAACACCACCCGGATGCGGGGGTGCTGCGGCAGAGGGGCCAGGGTGGGCAGCTCCGGCTCTTGGGGGTAGGGTCTGGGCCGAGGACCCACCCAGTAGCCGATCAAGACCAGAATGAGAAGCAGAGCAACCCAGGGCAGCCAGCTGCGGAGTTGCCGCAACCACGACGGGATCCCGTTCATGGCCTTTCTCCTCTCCAGCAATCACACCCCCAGGATACCGAACTTTACGGCAGCCACTTCTACGCGAAGGCGATCCCTGCTCTGCTCTACAGCTAACCGTGCGAGAGCGGCTGCTACCCCTAAGATGATGACAAATGTTTTAGAGTATTAACTTTTGTTATGAACTACAAAGCCCTCACCCTTGGGCTGACGGCGGCTGCTTGCTTAGCCTTGGTAGGCTGTGCCAGTTCCAGCAGCGATACGGCCATTGCCCCGCCGACGCCTACCCCAACTCTCTCTCCCAGCCCTACGCCGCTGCCCAACCTCGTCGCCGTTGCCGCCGCCAACCCCGACTTCAGTACCTTGGTGACGGCCCTGCAGGCAGCGGGCTTGGTGGGGACTTTGCAGCGGGAAGGTCCCTTCACGGTATTCGCTCCCACCAATGCTGCTTTTGCCGCTTTGCCCCCTGGCACGGTGGAATCTTTGCTGCGACCTGAGAACCGGGCAGAGCTGGTGCGCATTCTCACTTACCACGTGGTTCCTGGCTTGGCTCCTTCCAGTGCCCTCAGATCCGGCCAGCAGGTAACGACTTTGCAGGGATCCCCCGTCACCGTCACGCTTCTTGAGGGCGGACGGATTCGCATCAACAACGCCAACGTGATCGCCGCGGATATTCAAGCTTCCAACGGCATCATCCACGTCATCGATGCAGTCTTGATCCCGCCGCGTTAGGAATTGGGCCACCACTTCGGGCATCATAGAAGCATCGAGATCCAGCACTTTATTGGGGAGATTCAGCGTGGAGCGGCCTAAGTGGGTAGCAATCGTTACAGGGATCCTGGCCATTGCTCTGGGGGTGGGCTACTTGCTGCTGGCACAGCTGTTGGATTATCGCGGGGGCGAGTTTTTGCCGGCACCGCTGGAGCCGCCGGCGATTTTGGGAGAGGGGATCCCTGGCTCATTGGGCCGGTTGAGCTGAGGGTGTTTTTGACTTCCTGCTTCCCCTTCCTCTTTTACTTGCGGGTGGCTGATCCCCAGCAAAACTCTTGACAAAATTGTATGCTCAGCTACAGCAAGCCCTATGCTGGAGAAGCGGTTGCAGATTCAGTTGACAGCGGGGGCTGTCCTCTGGGATGACCGGTCGATTTTGGCTTTTTGATCTGGAGATCTGGGCAGGCTGTGGGTTGGGATGGTGCTGTCGCGCTCCACTTGGGTGTGGTTGTGGGCAGGGCTGGGTTTGGCGGCCCTGAGCCAATATCTGCAATGGGTTAGCGGGATCTATAGCTTTATCGCCCCCCATTCGTTGCCGCTGGCGGATCTGGCAGTGGCCGGGATCCTGGGAGGGACAGCAGCAGCAGGTCTGGCAGCGCGCCATTGGTGGCAGCAGGCTGGCCGACGGCAAAGTACTCCAAACCAGCGGACACAACCGCTACGGCGGGTTAAGTTAACGCGGAATCAGGTGCAAGCCGATCTGGAAGATGCCGATCGCCTGATCCAGAAGCTGCAGAATGACATCAGTCGCCGTGCCCTGCGTGCCAAGCTGCAAGAGATCGATCAGCGGCTTAACCAGGAGGAATTGCATCTGGTGGTGTTCGGCACCAGTTCCGCCGGCAAGACCTCGTTGATCAATGCCTTGATGGGCCGACCAGTGGGCGAAACAGCCCCCACCCTGGGCACCACCCAGCAGGGATCCATCCACACCTACCAATTGGAGGGCTGGAACGGCCCCATTTCCCTTACCGACACACCTGGGCTGCTGACGATTGGGGGAGCAGGTGAAGCGGAAGCCCGCGCCCTGGCCCAGAAGGCGGATCTGCTGATCTTGGTGGTGGCCGGAGACCTGCTGGCTTCGGAATATGCCGAAATGCTGGAGTTGGCCCGGCTGGGCAAATCCGCCATCCTGGCCCTCAACAAAACCGATCAGATGCTGCCGGAGGATGTGGAGACCATCTTGACCCATTTGCGCCGACGCACCGCCGGTGTTATCCCTGCCGAACAGGTGGTGGCCATCGCCGCCGATCCAGAACCCCTCAAGGTTCGCTACTACTCCGAAGATGGCTCTGTGCGGGAAACTTGGGAGCCGCAGCCCCCCGAGACAGAGGCCCTCATTCAACAAATGGCTCACCTGCTGCAGCAGAAGGGATCCCACCTGCGCTTGGCCAATGCCTTGTTGCAAACCCGAACTCTCAGCGAAGCCGTCCAGCAGGCCCTCCAAGAAGAACGTCGCCAACAGGGTCGCCAGATCGTGGAACGGATGCAGTGGGCCACCGCTGCTGCCCTGGCGGCAAACCCTCTTCCTGCTTTGGATGTGCTGGCAGGAGTAGCCATTCAGGCGCGCATGATTGGGGAACTGCACCAGGTGTTTGACCGACGCATTACCTTACGCCGGGCCCAGCAAATCGCCCAGAGTTTGGCGCAAATGGTGGTGCAATTGGGGGGGCTGGAGCTGGCCACTCAGGCTTTGGGCTCTCTGCTCAAGGCCAGCCCCTTGATGGTGATGGGGATCCCCCTGCAGGCAGTGACGGGGGCCTATCTGACACGGGTGGCGGGGCTCAGTTACCTAGAGTGGCTGTCTTCCGGGGATCCCTGGCAAGAGGAAATCCTGCAAGAGCGGATTAGGCAGCAGCTCCAAAACCGTCATCCTCTGGCCTTTCTCACCCAACTGGCCCGCCAAGCCCATTCCAACAGCTAGTCGAAGCATCCATCTTTTCGCCGCCACAGGCCCAACCTATCCCGTTCTCCGCCCGCTGCGGAAAATCCATTACACTGAGTACAGCTTTTTCTAACTTAACTTTGTAGAAGTTCTGTAGATTAGCAGGCTCCAGGTCACACAAGAGAGAACATTTGTACCAGCCATACTCAGTGTTGCCGGAAAAAGTTGCACAATTTGTTAATCACAAGTCAAGCCCAGTCCATCATTTTGTAGTCTGCTGCCCTAAACTGGCTCCGTTTGCGCCTTATGTCTTCCATCAACCCGACCTTGCCCATTCAGTGGATCGACGCGGATTCGGGAGAGGTGGTGGAAGAATGCCCTTGGGAGAGCAGTCCCCATCCGGGCACCTACGTCCAACTGGCAGAGCAGCACTACCTGGTTCTGGAAAAGCGTCATTCCTACCGGCTCCGGCAAGGCAAATACCACCTGTGTGGGATCCGCGCCCTGGTGCGTTCGGTCACCCCACCTCAGGAAGTGGGAAGGTTCCTGGGGGATCCCTCCTGTCGGTTTAATGCTCACTCGCCCTTGCTGCGTTGTGCCGTCAACCCCAGCGGGCCCTGTCAGGGCTGCCCCCACTACGAGTCGGCCCCGCGTTGCTAGCCCTCCAGCTCCAGAGCCAACACCTGGGTCAGCGCACGGTTGGTCTTTTCGCGAAACTCGGCCACGCTCACCCGTCCCAGCAAATACACGGCCAGCAACATCACCGCTGCCTCCACCCCAAAGACGGTGGCATAGGCAAGCACTGAAGAAGTGGGGAAGAGAATGCGCCCCAGATCGAGCAAAGCCCCGCCGAGCAAGGTGGAAACCGCCTGGGACATGGCCTGGGCCAGACCCCAAGCCCCGATAAAGGTGCCTGCCGTCTCCGCTGCCGTCAAATCCAACATGAGGGTAATGGCGCCATTGGTGGTGATCCCAGAAGCCAAACCAAACAGGATCATGCACAGTTGCAACAGCCGTGAATTGCCTGTAAACCCTGATGCAATGGTCAGCCCAAAAGAGATGGCCACCAGCAGACAGCCCAGACGGGCCGTTGTCTGTTTGCCCAGCTTGGGCACAATGAAAAATCCGGTCAGCACAATCCCCACCAAAATGCCCAAACTCCAAAAGGCATTGAGTTGGGTGCTCTGGGCCACCGTCATGCCAAACACCTCGCCGCCGTAGGGTTCTAGGATCGGCTGTTGGATAAACAGGCCCATGGTCATCAACACCAAGAAGCCGAAAAAGATCAGGGTTTGGCGGCTGGCGGTCAGCACCTTGATGGCCGTGCCAAGGGTGATTTGGTCTTCCCGTCCGGCCAGGGTGGAACGGGATCCGTAGCGGGAATAGCGCTTTTCCACTCCCCAGGTGGCAATCACCCCCAGCAGGATCACCACGGCTGGAATGATGACGAAGAGGCGATTAATGGTGCTCTGCAGGTTGTCTGGCTGCAAGCCCCGCAGCAGAACTGCCGAGCCAATCGCCCCCCCGGCAATGCCCACCATCAACATGGACCAGACGATCCCCACCAACTTAGAGCGGTTGTCCTCGTCTGACACATCCACCAGCAAAGCCGCAAAAGGCGTGGAGCAGGCGCTGAGGCAGAGACCATAAAGGGCAAACATCAAACAGGCCAAGCCTACCCAGCCATAGGTGGCTCCAGACCAACCCGTGGCCGCAAAGCTCTCCCCCAAACCCCACACCACCTGCACCCCCAGGAAGATACAAACGGCAAATAGCACTGATCCCAGACGCACATAGCCGGTGCGATGCAGGCCAAACAGGGGCTTGGCATCCGAGAGCTGCCCAAACCAAACCCGAGCCGGGGAGACCAACTGGTGCATGGCCAGGGATCCCCCCACCACCGTTGCCGGGATGGCCAGCAGATCCGTGTCGATCATGACACGGTTCAGCACTCCCAAAGTGAGCAACGACATCATTCCCAAGCCCATCTGAAACAGGCCCAGGCGGAACATAACATGCAGCGGCAAGGGCTGAACCTGCGCCTGAGGCTCTGGAGAAGTTGAAGTTACAGAAGCGTTGACCTCGGGATCCCGGCGAATACTGGCCATGATCTGGAATATTTCGAAAGGGTGCTACAGCTTTTTATCGTAGCCCAGGCGGCCTGGGATCCCGGCAAAAGCATGGGGTTGCCAAAAGTGAAACCGCCACACCCTCTCCCCTTTTGGGAGCTATTGTCAGGGTATAGTCCCCCAATTTCCAATCCTCAGGAATATTGCTATGCGCGCCCCCATCCCCTGGCTGCTGAGTTCACTGAGCTGGGTGGGCATTTCCCTGGCCGCTCCGCCGATGGTGTCTACTTCTCAGGCAACCCCTATGGATTTTCCCCTCCACCAGTCCCTTTCTTCCCCCTCGCCTTCAGAGTGGGCGGAATACTTGGCCTACAGGCAGGTGATTGACCAGACGATCTCCATGACCTGGGATCCGCAAGCGCGAGCCTTGGCAAAGCAGTATGGGCTGGATATCGTCAACATCACCTGGGAAGATACCGGACGCCACAAGGGATCCGCCCTTGGCCCCAACATCAGCGACATGACCATCCAGGTACAACAGCTCAACCCCAGAACGGGTCACTACGAGCTGAGCTTGATGCCGGTGATCCGCTACCCCAACTTTGCCGATCTGTCTGCCGACCTGCCCCTCGATAGCCTACAGGTGCTGGTGGGCAACGAAAAAGGAAAACCCCTGCAACCAGTGTCGTTGCGAGAGCTGCTGGGGAATCTGCGCCGCTACTTACATGATCCCGGCTCTTGGGCCGGCAACCGGAACTCCCTGCTGGCTCCACGGGATAGCCATGTGTTGGTGAGCGCCCAGGCCGCCTTTTTGCCTATCCCTGCCGGGGGCTCTGCCCAATTCAACCCGGTGTTATTCAACTACCAATCCTATCCCGGTAACCCAGCCGTGCTGGCAATCTTGGCCACCCGCGAGGGCACCAGCATTACGGTGATCGAGAACCGCACCGAAGATAAGGTGGGCGGGGCTATTTGGGGCCAGCGCCTTTTCTTCAATCAAAACGGTGAACGGGCCAGCCTCACCGGGCAGCGCCTCAGCGATTTTCGGACCGAGCAAGCCGCCAACCCAACCCCCAGAGATCCCCATTCGGCGGAAGTAGCAGAAGAAGCCCTGAACCTGGTGATGGTGATCCAAGTACCTCTCCAGCAGCGGCAGCCGCCGCGAAGGGAAGTTGAGGATATCTCTGTCAAGTTTTTCGGACCCGCAGCCGACCTCGGCCTCAGCAATGTAGAAGCCGCTGTCATCGGACATGGGCCGGTGGAAGGCCCCTTCACCGAGGTCAACAACCTGGACATCGAGCGGGATCCCCGCTTTCCCATTCGGGTCACGGTCCAGTTCTACAAAGCCACCGACAATGGCGTGGTCTCTGCTGAAGACATGGCCCAAATCCACCATCAAATTGCCCGCGTCTATCGAGAGGCCGACTATGTGGGCAGCTTGGTGCTTCAGCGGGACACAGGCCGACCTACGGAGTACGACCGCGATGCAGAGACAGAGCGCCCCTTTCCCTTTCCTGGGTGGCCGTGGCGTTAGGGCCTGCTGCGCATTCTTCCCACAACCTGCAAGCGAGGGGCAGCATCTTCTCGCCCTAGAGTTTCTCTACTACACTGACAACTGACCTGGTGCCAAGAGGAGGGGGTGTCGGCCCGATATCCTCGGCAAGGTCTGGGTCTGTAGAGGCGGTTGCCAAGGTCTCATTTCTTGAGGCCATGGTGCTTGTCTGTGCCAGCTCTTGCCCAAGGCAGTGGGGAGCTTTTCCTGCAACACTATGGCTGACGCAGTTCCCGTTCGGCGCTACGACCTGTTTGTGCAGGCTTCCCGGCTGCTGCAGCGCTACCGGCAGCTCACGCCGGAACTCCGTCCCATAGGGCTAGAGGTGGCTCTGGCCATCCAGTATCACCGTGCTCAGGCCGGATCGGGATCCCTGCTGCCTTGGGTGGGATCCCCTCGCGGACTGCCCTTGCAGCAAGTGGCCCAGCGCATTTGCGACCCGTTTTACAGCAAAACCCACCCTCTTTTACCGACCTTGCCCGAAACCGGCGAGCCTTTGGTGTGGCCTCTGTTCAACCAGGGGGAAAACGGTTTGATCCGGCCCCTGGCCCCGAGCAAAGTGGGCGGGAAACTGGCGGAACGGCGCTGGCTCAAAGCCTGCAACAGCCAGGAAGGGATCGGCTGTCATGCCTTGGCGGCCCACTTGTGGCAAGACGAGCGCTTTTTGGCCGAAGACCGGGATCTCTGTCCTTTCCGCCTTTATGATGGGCGCTACCCCTTGAGCGTGGATCAAGGGCGACAGACTTGCGGCTTTGACGATCACCCCTGTGGCTGGCAGCCGGGACACCCCAAAATGTTGCAGGTGGTGGGCAAAGGCAAACAGGCCGAGATCCTGCTCCCCCACTGGACGGATGACATGTGGGCGATGCTTATTCCCTCCCATCGTCCGCTGCCGATTTACCCGCTCTTGGTGATGCTTTACTTTGGCCAAGAAACTTTGCAAAAGGGGCGGAGCAGCCTCTCCATCGAGCAATTTCGTCTGGATTTTCAGTTTAGCCAGTCTCAACTGCACCTGTTGTTCGACACCCACCCTGAGCACCCCTTGAATCGACACCTGCTTACCTGGGCTCAGCAGCCAGAGGTGGAGTGGGGATCCACAGAACTCTTGCCCCAGATGCCGCCCCTCCTGCATCAACCTGCTGGGGGCAAGGTGGTTTTGGATCCCGATGAGCCGCCCCAGTTCCGCAGCAGTGGGATCCCTCACAGCGCCGGGACAGACCCGCTGATGGCAGAACGCCGCCGTCGCCGTCAGTTGGAGCGCAGCGAGCGCCACAACGAGATCTTGCACCAGTTTCGCCGCTGGTTCCGCCTGGCAGGATTGGAAGTCCGGGAGGATCAGCATACCTTTGACTTTTTGGCCGTGGCGGACGGGCATCTGCTTTTGGCCGAAGTGAAGCTCCTGCACCACAAGGATGCGGCAGAGGCTTTGCAGGAAGTGGTGGGACAGTTGCTCTACTATGAGCGCTTTGCCCTCGGCCCTTGGATCGAGCAGGGCTTTTCCGTTCAGAAGGCCGCCGTTTTCGATGGGCCACCGCCAGATCCCTATGTGCGATTTCTAGAAGACCTGGGCATTGCCACCTACTGGATCAACGAGCAGCAGATGATCGATGGGCCAGAAAACTCTTTACGCCTGCTGCGCCAGATGGGGGTGCGGGTACGACCGGATCCCGAATTGGGGGATTAGGGGAAAAAGCCTGCCCATGTTCTCCCCTGAGTTTTGACTCAGGCGGGGGTAACTTCTTGTCTTCTTAAGCGTACCTTAACTGCCCCTTTACTCAGATTCCTTCCTGAAGATGGTATCCATACAGACGGTAAAAATACGGGATCCTTTGAAGTTTCGGGAGGAGTGAAGCAGATGTGGTCTAGGGTTACTTCGCGTCGTGTTGCCCAATCAATTGCGGTGCTAGTTTTTGGTTTGGTGCTTTTGGTTTCTCTGCAAGGGTGCGGCTCCAGAAGAACTCTTTTGCCAATACTTACACCTGTGCCAGCACCGACCCCGACTTCAACACCCACAGCCACGCCAACACCGACG